>NZ_JACAQY010000012.1:0-8835 GCF_013386835.1 Pseudomonas sp. IPO3774 | reverse complement strand
GCTGGGCCAAGGATGGCCCATCGCGGCGGCCCACGGTCCAAAGCCGGAGTGAGGGCACACCGAGCCTAGGCGAGGTGCCGAGTGGTGGGGCAAGAGCGTTTTGCTTACTTTTGCGCTTTTCAAAAGTGAGCCGCTGTAAGAGCGGAACCCCTATCAGCCGTTACCCAAATAACGGATATACACCCAAAACCCACCTCAGCCCCGCCGACTCCCCAGCCATTCCTCCCGGGTAATCTCCCAGATATCCTTGGGCAAACTCCCAGCGACAAACTGCCCCTCATCGGTCCTGACCAACCGCATCCCCGTCCGCTCGGAAATCCTGCGAGACGCCACGTTCGGCGCCGCCTTGGGCACGCGCATCACAGGCCGCTCCAGCACCTCAAACCAATACTCAGTCACCGCCGCACTGGCCTCGGCCATCAACCCCTGGCCCTGCCACTGCGGCGCCAGCCAAAAGCCGCGGTTGTTGTCCACCTCATCCATCAGGCTGACATTACCAATCAACACCCCAGGCGCGCTCTTCAGGCGGATCGACCAATGCCACTCCTCACCCCGAGCCATCGCCGGCAATGCAACATGCTCCAGATAGCTGCGCGCACCGTCCGCCGGGTACGGCCAGGGCACCAGGGCATTCAGGTAACGCACCACTTCCCAGTGCGGAAAATGCTGCTGGACACCCTCGGCATCCTCCAGCGTCAACGGCCGCAGGATCAGCCGTTCGGTATACAGCGTAGGTTGCGCATCCATGTCGTTACCAAGTGGCAGTGTTGGGAAAGTCCAGGGTCCCGCGATCCACAAAACGCATGGTGCCGAACAGGCCACCCGCGAGTTTCCCGCGCAACACGTACGGCAGGTTATTCAAACTCTGGGTCTGGCTCAAGCCAAGGGTCTGGCGCAACACGGAAAACGCCGAAACGCTCACCGGCACCGTCAGCACCGTCTCCGAAAAGCGTGGGATCGAGCCACCCTGGTCACTCACCCCGGACGCCAGCGGCCGGCCATTGACCTCCAGGTCCAGGGCCACGCCGCTGTAGTCGATGGCGGTTTCATTCGGATTTTGTATCCGCAGCTTCACCGCGAAACGCACTTCCAGGTCCTGGCTCTGCAGCGGCTCGATGCCCACCACGTTGATGTTCACCGGGTCGCGGTTGGGGAACAGCGCGCACGCGCTCAGGGTGAGTAGCAGCAGTGACAAAACCATGAGCTTGCGCATAAAACGGGTTCTCCTATTTCGTGACGTCCGGGTCCTGCATCACTTTGAGGGTGGAGGCTTCCGGATCAAATTCATCTTCTTCCAGTTCTATGAACTCCTCAGGCAGGAAGATGTTCAGCACGATAGCGCAGAACGCCCCCACGGTGATTGGCGACTCGAAGATGTTGTGCAGTGCCTTGGGCAGCTCGCGCAGTACTTCCGGCACTGCTGCCACACCCAGGCCCATGCCCAGGGAGATCGCCACGATCAGCACATTGCGCCGGTGCAGGCCGGCTTCGGCGAGGATCTTGATCCCGGCCACGGCCACGGTGCCGAACATGATCAGCGTGGCGCCGCCCAGTACCGGCTTGGGCATCAGTTGCAACACCGCGCCGATCATCGGGAACAGCCCCAGCAGCACCAGCAGCCCGGCAATGAAGTACGCCACATAACGGCTGGCCACGCCGGTCAACTGGATCACCCCGTTGTTCTGGGCGAAGGTCACCATCGGCAAGCTGTTGAAGGTGGCCGCCATCACCGAGTTGAGGCCGTCGGCCAGCAGGCCGGACTTGATGCGCTTGATGTACAGCGGGCCCTTGACCGGCTGTTGCGAGATCATCGAGTTGGCGGTCAGGTCACCGGCGGCTTCCAGGGGCGAAATCAGGAAGATCACCGCCACCGGGATAAACGCCACCCAGTCGAACGAAAAACCGTACTTGAACGGCACCGGTATGCTGATCAGTGGCAACTGGGGCAGGGCGCCCAGGTCGACGCGGCCCATCCACCAGGCCACCACAAAACCCAGGGTCAGGCCGATCACGATCGAACCCAGGCGCAGGAACGGGTTGTTGAAGCGGTTGAGCACCACGATGGTCAGCAGCACCAGGGCCGCCAGGCCCATGTTGCCGGCGGCGCCCAGGTCGCTGGCGCCATAACCGCCGGCCATGTCGGTGACGGCTACCTTGATCAGCGACAACCCCATCAAGGTAATGATGGTGCCGGTGACCACCGGGGTGATCAGCTTGCGCAGCTTGCCGATGAACTGGCTGAGCACCACTTCGATAAACGCCGCGAAGAAGCAGATGCCGAAGATCGTCGACAGGATCTCATCGGTGCCGCCGCCCCGGGCCTTGACCATGAAGCCGGCACTGAGGATCACGCTGATAAACGAAAAACTGGTGCCTTGCAGGCACAGCAGGCCCGAACCCACCGGGCCGAACTTGCGGGCCTGCACAAAGGTGCCGAGCCCGGACACAAACAACGCCATGCTGACCAGGTACGGCACTTCGCTTTCCAGGCCCAGCACGCCGCCGACGATCAGCGTCGGGGTGATGATCCCGACAAAGCTGGCCAGCACGTGCTGCAGGGCGGCAAATATCGCCGCGCTGAAGTGCGGACGGTCGTCGAGGCCGTAGATCAGGTCGGATTTATAACGGGGGCGAGGGGTTTGAGTGTCAGACAAAATACGAGCCCGGGTAGGAAAAAGGAGGCGCAGGATGCCAGAAAGTGCCAGTTGTCAGAAGTGTGAAAAAATATTTCGAAACATCCCCCATTAAATCCTCAAGCCGGCCGATACCGTTTATAGGCCCACATACCTATTACAACAGTGGCGCCAGCCGGTCAGAGCGGCGCGTTGACGCCCACTGACCGTGTCGCGGCAGGGATGCTCGCAGCCACTACTTCTAAGAGCGCCCCCTATGTCCCTTCGTAACCTGAATATCGCACCTCGAGCTTTTCTCGGTTTCGCCTTCATCGCGTTGCTTGTCGTTATTCTTGGGGTGTTTGCGGCGAACCGCATGACTCTGATTCGTCAGGCATCGGTCGACATGGGCTCCAACCAACTGCCCAGCGTCGGGTATCTGGCGACCATGACCGAAAACGTCCTGCGCCTGCGGATTCTCTCTTTTCGTGTGCTGGTAAACCGTGAGCCGGCGGCTCTGGATGAGGCTCAAACCCGCATGGGTGTGCTGGTGGACAAGGTCAAGACGGCACAGGCCGCTTATGCAGGCATGCCAGCCGGGAACGAAGAGGCGGCGCTGTACAAAACGTTCTCCCTCACGCTCGACAATTATCTGAAGGCCCAGGCCGAGATGGTTGCCTTTTCACAGCAGAACAAGGTCGAAGAGATGCGTGCCTTGATCAATAGCCGTATCAAGGACGGCACCGACCAGATGGGCGAGCAGTTGAATAAACTGATCGCCATCAACGCTGCTGACGCGAAGCAGGCCGACACCGAGGCCGGGCAAAGTTATCAGGATGCAATCACTGGCATCATCGCAGTCTCCGTGATTGCTGCGTTGATGACCGTACTGCTGGCCTGGCTGCTGACGCGCAGTATCGTGACGCCCTTGCGCAAAGCGCTGGAGGTTGCTGAAACCATCGCCGGCGGCAACCTGAGCAAAGCGATCGAAGACGACGGCAAGGACGAACCGGCCCGCCTGCTCGGCGCCTTGGCCGCGATGCAGAACAACCTGCGCCAGACCATCCAGCACATCGCCGGCTCAGCCACGCAGTTGGCCTCCGCCGCTGAAGAGCTCAGCGCCGTCACCGAAGAAGCCTCCAAAGGCCTGCAACAGCAAAACAACGAAATCGACCAGGCCGCCACCGCGGTCAACGAAATGACGGCCGCCGTGGAAGAAGTGGCGCGCAACGCGGTGTCCACCTCCGAGGCGTCCAGCCAGTCCAACCAGGCTGCGCGGGAAGGGCGCGACCGAGTGGTGGAAACCGTCGGCGCGATCCAGACCATGACCCAGGACGTGCAAAACACCTCGGTGCTGATCGAAGGCCTGGCCACCCAGGGCCGTGATATTGGCAAGGTACTGGATGTGATTCGCGCGATTGCCGAGCAGACCAACCTGCTGGCACTCAACGCGGCGATTGAAGCGGCGCGTGCCGGTGAAGCCGGGCGTGGTTTTGCGGTGGTGGCGGACGAAGTGCGGGCCCTGGCCCATCGCACGGCGCAATCGACCCAGGAAATCGAGAAAATGGTCGCCGGCATTCAGAGCGGTACGGGTGAAGCGGTGCAGTCCATGCAGCAGAGCAACCAGCGCACCCAAAGCACCCTGGAAATGGCGCGGGCTGCCGGTGTGGCCCTGGAGCAGATCACCCAGTCCATCAGCCTGATCAACGAGCGCAACCTGGTGATCGCCAGTGCCTCGGAAGAACAGGCTCAGGTGTCCCGCGAAGTGGATCGCAACCTGGTGAACATCCGCGACCTGGCGACGCAGTCGGCGGCGGGTGCCAATCAGACCTCAGCCGCCAGTCACGAACTGTCGCGCCTGGCAGTGGATTTGAACGGGATGGTGGCGCGCTTCGTCATCTGACCTGAAATACGATCAAAAATGTGGGAGCGGGCTTGCTCGCGAAAGCGGTGTATCAGTTGATGCATTCGGTGGCTGACACACCGCCTTCGCGAGCAAGTCGAATCGTCGCACCGCCGCTCCCACATTGGGTGCTGTGGTGCTTCAGGAATCAGTGTTTCCAGGCCGCCGGATTCACCAGGTTCTTCGGCTTCTCACCCGCCAGCACCGCCAGCAGATTGTCCACCGCACACTTGGCCATCGCCTCCCGCGTCTCATGAGTCGCTGAACCAATGTGCGGCGTCGCCACCACATTGCTCAAACGCAACAACGGCGAATCATGCTGCAGCGGCTCGCGCACAAACACATCCAGCCCCGCCGCACGAATCGTGCGCTGTTGCAACGCCTCAATCAGCGCCGGCTCGTCCACCACCTTGCCTCGGGAGATGTTGATAAAGATCGTCTCCGGGCCCATCAGCGCGAACTCTTCAGCGCCAATCAAACCTTCGGTTTCAGCCGTCAGCGGCAAGGTCAGGCACACAAAGTCGGCTTCCCGGAGCAGGTCCGGCAGGCTGCGGTATTGCGCGTCAAAACGTTGCTCCACTGCAGGTTTTGGCGAGTGACTGTGGTAGATCACCGGCATGCCGAATCCGAAGTGCCCACGCTGGGCCAAGGCTTCGCCAATTCGGCCCATGCCGATAATGCCCAGGGTCTTGCCATGCACGTCGCTGCCGAAATGCAGCGGGCCGATGTTCTGGTTCCAGTTGCCGGCACGCACCATATTGGCCAGCTCCACCACTCGCCGGGCGGTCGCCAGGATCAGGGCGAAGCCGGTATCGGCGGTGGTTTCGGTCAGTACGTCGGGGGTATTGCTGAGCAGGATGCCGCGCTCGGTCAGGTAGTCGATATCGTAGTTGTCGACACCAACCGACACGCTGGCCACCGCCTCAAGGTTTGGCGCCAGATCCAGCAGTTTGGCATCCAGGCGCAGGCTGGCACCCAGCAACCCCTGGGCCGTCGGCAAGGCTTCACGCAGTTTGGCCAGGCCGCTTTCATCCAGCGATTCAATAAGCGTGACCTCGGCCTGTTCATGCAGGCGGGCCATCAGCGGTGCAGAGAGTTTCTTGTAGAGCACGACAGACTTTTTCATCAGGTCTTTACCTTCAATTCAAGGGATTGCAGCGGGGCGCGTTCGCGGTCACTGGCGCCGGGCTTGAGAAAGATCGTCAACACCACCGACACCAGCAGCGCACCGCTCATCAGCAAGTACGAGGCGCCGGGCGATCCGGTGCTGCTGTTGAGGTAGCCCACCAGATACGAACCGCCGAACGAACCGAGGGCGCCCATGCTGTTGATCAGCGCCATGGCACCGCCGGCGACGTTGGCCGGGAGGATTTCCGGGACGATCGCAAAAAACGGCCCGTAAGGCGCATACATACAGGCCCCGGCGATCACCAGCAGGGTGTACGACCACCAGAAGTGTTCGGCGCCGAGCACGTAGGACGCATAAAACGCGATGGAGGCGATCAGCAACGGTGGCCACACAAAACGTTTACGTTTTTGCAGTTTGTCCGAGCCCCAAGACACCGCCAGCATGCCGATCACCGCCGCCAGGTACGGCAGCGCCGACAGCCAGCCAGCCTCGACCATGTCCATTTTCAGGCCGGCCTTGAGAATCGACGGCAGCCACAGCACGAAGCCATACACGCCAATGCTCCAGCAGAAAAACTGCAGCGCCAGGATGATCACCTTGGGTGAGCGAAAGGCCTCGGCGTAGTTCTTTACCGCCTTGATGCCCACTTGTTCTTCGGCGAGGGCGGTTTCCAGGTCTTTTTTATGCTGGGCGCTCAGCCATTTGGCGTCTGCGGGTTTTTCATCCGCCAGCTTCCACCAGATAAACGCCCACAGCACCGCCGGCAAACCTTCGATGATAAACATCCAGCGCCAGCTGAAATGCTGTACCAGGTAGCCCGAGACCACCGACATCCACATCATGGTCACCGGGTTGCCGAGGATCAGGAAGGTGTTGGCCCGCGAGCGTTCCGCGCGGGTGAACCAGTGGCACAGGTACACCAGCATCGCCGGCATCACGGCGGCTTCGACCACCCCGAGCATGAAGCGGATCACGATCAGCATGTAGGCGTTGGACACCATGCCGGTCAGGGTGGCCAGGCCGCCCCACAGGATCAGGCTGACGAAAATCAGCTTCTTCACGCTGCGTTTCTGCGCGTAGATCGCACCGGGCACCTGGAAGAAAAAGTAGCCGAGGAAGAACAGCGCGCCGAGCAATGACGACATGCCCGGGGTGATCATCAGGTCTTCGGCCATCCCGGAGGCGGCGGCAAAACCGTAGTTGGCGCGGTCCAGGTACGCCAGGCTGTAGGTGATAAACACGATGGGCATGATGTACCACCAACGGCGGGTGGCGAGTTTCAACGGTTCCATAAGGTTGCTCCTGAGCTTGTTGTAGTTGTGGCAACAGGTAACTCGGTGATGCTGATTAACCGGCTTTCTGGGTGTGGGGCAGATCGGTCCTGAACGGCAAGCCTTCCATGTCGCCACGGCTCTGCACCGCGCGGCTGCCGATCCAGTTGCCGCGCTGCACGGCTTCGCTGAAGCTCAGGTTTTCCAAGAGCGCGCTGATCATGCCCACGGCAAATCCATCGCCGGCGCCGACCGTGTCGACCACCTTGGCCACTGGCACGGCGGCGACAAACCCCTGGTCCAGCTGGGTGCGGTAATACGCGCCGTGGGGCCCGAGCTTGATGGCCACGGCTTCCACGCCCTGGTCCAGGTAAAACGCGGCGATGTCGGCCGGGTCTTCAAAACCGGTGAGCAAGCGGCCTTCGCTCAAGCCCGGCAACACCCAGTCCGCCAGGCAGGCGAGGGCGTTGATTTCGCTGATCATGCGTTGCTCGTTCGCCCACAGGGACGGGCGCAGGTTCGGGTCGAAGGACACGCTGCGCCCGGCCTCGCGCATTTGTGTCATCAACTGGCGCGACAGGTCGCGGGTGGCGTCCGACAGCGCCGGCGGAATGCCGGTGGCGTGCAGGTGCCGGGCTTGCAACAGCTCAGGCTTGATCGCCTCGACCGACAGATGGCTGGCGGCCGAGCCACGGCGGAAGTACTCCACCTGCGGATCATCGCCGGCTTCCTCGCGGGACTTGAGTTGAAAGCCCGTGGGGTGCAGCGGGTCCACCGCCACATGAGTGCAGTCCAGGCCTTCGTTCTGCAAGGTGTCCACCACGAAGCGCCCGAGGGAATCGGCACCCACGCGGCTCAGCCATGCGACGTTGAAGCCCAGGCGTGACAGGCCGATGGCGACGTTGCTGTCGGCGCCGGCAATACGCTTGTGAAACTGGGCAACCTGGGCCAGGTCGCCGGTCTGTTCGGCGACAAACATCGCCATGGTTTCACCAAACGACAGGATATCGATCTCAGACATGTGCGTTCTCCACGCGGGGCTGGCCGAGGACGGCGAGGGTGGCGACCTGCTGGGCGGTGACCTGCACCAGGTCATTGCCTTGCAGCGGAAATTCCACGGCCCGGGTAATACCTTGAGTCATGTGCTTGAGCAGTTGTTCCCACAGATGCAGGTCGGCGGCGCCCGGCGGCAGGGCCACCAGCTTGCCGTCGGCGCGGCGGGCCACCGCCTTGCAGTGCAGGTAATCCACGTGGCGGCCCAGCAGGCGTGCAGCGGTGGTCGCCGACTGGTCCTGCCATTGCCAGTTACCGATATCGAAGGTCATTTTCACCGGCACCGCCAACCGTTCGATTTCGTTGAAAAAGCGCTGCATCGGCTCGATGCGCCCGCCGTGCAGGGTCTGGTCGTTTTCCACCAGCAGCTTGACCGGATGCCGGTTGAGCAGGGCGCTCAAGCTGTCGAGGTCGTTGGTGTCGGTGAAATAGCCCAGGGAGACTTTCAGCCAGCGGGCGCCGAATGCCTGGGCGCGGTCGAGGGTGACGGCCAGTTCGGCATTGGGCTGCGAGCGACCGGCCACCCAGAGTTCCAGGGGCGATGAGAACACGCACTCCAGGCCTTGATCGGCTGCAGCTTGCGCCAGCTCATGGGGTTGTTCGGTGGTCAGCAGCTCTTCGCGCCATTCGATGCGTTGCGCGCCGGCGGCAGCCAGCACCTCGACGAAACTCAACTGGCCTTGCTGGCGGACCAGGTCGGCGCCGTAACTGGAAAGGCTGATGGAGACGGGGTATTTATGCATTGTTGTGGACCTCTGAAACCGGTTTCATTTTTATTCGCAAAATAAACGTGTGGCTTGCCTGCGATGGCGGCGGTCAGCCGCCTACTGCTTCGCCGGAGAAACCGTTATCGCAGGCAAGCCAGCT
>NZ_JACAQY010000011.1:42708-129586 GCF_013386835.1 Pseudomonas sp. IPO3774 | reverse complement strand
AAACCATAAGTCGCCGTTACCCAAATAACGGATATACCCCCCAAAAAAGCTACCCCCCACAATTCCCACCAATCACCTCCCCCGCAAACGCCTTACGCACAAACGGCGTCGAGTCCACGAGCGAACCATTGACCGTAGCGGAGTGATCCAGCTCAGGATAAAAATGCCATTCAATCCGGTCCCCGACCTTGCACGCATCCCTGACCAGCGCCTTTTGCCCAGGCACAAACACATCCTGATCCCGCCCCCCCGTACCGACAAAAACCGGAATATCCGTCTTCAACGTCGGATACGCCGACTCACGATAAACCTTGTCGAGCGCCTCTTTCGGCGACCGCTTGAAACTGTCATTGAAGCTGAGCCCATCAGCCATCACCCGCTGCTCAATGGCATGCAAACAATCCCGCTGGCTGCTCTCAAACGCAGGCACTGCACGCTCGCTCAAGTAATCCGCAGCCACAAACCCAGGATCAAACAACGTGACAGTACTCAGCCGCAGCAAGTTATAGGCAAAGGTCGGCACCACCGAACTGCGGGCCTTTTCCAACTCGGCACTGTCTCCCGTTTTATGGGTGGCCGCGTAAGGCGTACCGGTCGCCACCACCCCCACGATATCCAACTCGGGCGCATAGTCTTTCGCATAGACCGCCGTGGCAAACGCAGCACGGCCACCCTGTGACTGCCCAAACACCACCACACGTTTGGAGAGTTCGAAACCACCCGCCCCTACTGCGCGAATGCTGTCGAGCACCCCATAGGCCAGCGGACTGGTCAGCCCATACGGATGCAGGCCAGGCGTCCCAAGCCCCTGGTAATCGGTAGCGACAATCGCGTAGCCCTGAGCCAGCCAATAATTGAGATAGCGCGTATCCCGAGGGCTGCGACCGGCGAACGACGGCGCGCAGATATCGGCACTCCCCACCGTGCCGTGGGCCCACGCCATCAGCGGCCAGCCACCCGGCGGCGGTGTGCCCTTGGGCAGGAACAGCGCACCGGAAACGACAATCCGTTTATGGGTATCGAGACCGTCGGTGGACGTGTACAGGATGCGAATATTCTGCCCCGCCTCGGCCAGGCTTTGCTGTTCGGTCAACGGCTCGCTGCGCAGCATCCGCCCGGGTGACGCGGGCACCTTGTCCGCCCAGGTATAGAACGCGGGAACACCACCATCACCGACGGGTGTTTGCGCAGCGCTCACACCACTGCATCCCGCCAGCAACACCGCCAGCGCAAGCGATAACCGACGCGACATCACCAGCCCTCTTTCAACATCCGCAATTCAAGGTACTGCAACAACATGATGGTCTTGCCGTCGACGATCTCGGCACTGTCCACCATGGCCAGGGCCTCCTCGAATCCCAACTCCAGCACTTCGATATCCTCACCTTCATCCTCCAGCCCGCCGCCATCACTGACTCGGTCGCCAGGCTGATATTCGCCGATGAAAAAGTGAATGCGCTCGGTCACCGAGCCCGGGCTCATGAAGGCCGAATAGATCTTTTCTACATGGCCCACACGGTAGCCCGTCTCTTCTTCCGCCTCCAGGCGAATGCGTTCCTCGGGGCTGGCGTTGTCCAGCAGGCCGGCGGCAGACTCGATCAGGTAACCGTGGTAGCCGTTAACGTAGGTAGGCATGCGGAACTGGCGAATCAGCAACACCGTGCGCCGCTCGCGGTTGTACAGCAGGATCGTCGCGCCATTGCCCCGGTCATAGATCTCCCGGGTCTGGGACTGCCAACTGCCGTCGCGGCGGCGCAGGTCAAAGGTGTACTTTTTCAGCACATACCAATTATCCGAGAGCAGTTCTTCGGCGTGGATGCGGACGGGACTGTTTTCCATGGCAGGACCTTTTTGTCTTGTGTTATTCAGCATGTCGTGCAAAATCGTGCACAGTCAAGAAAAAACGTGCAGGAAGCTTCCGATGCTGACCCAACAACGTAAACAACACCTGCTGGATACGCTGCACCGCGACGGCCGGCTGATTGCCAAGGAGTTGAGCCAGGCACTGGAGGTTTCCGAGGACACGATTCGGCGTGACCTGCGGGAAATGGCCAAGGAAGGTTTGCTGCTGCGGGTGCACGGCGGCGCCTTGCCAGCATCCCCCGCGATGGCTGATTTTTCGGTACGGGAACACTTGGTACCCGAGGAAAAAATCGCCATTGGCCGGACGGCTGCGCAACTGGTGCAGCCCGGCCAGGTGGTGTTTATCGATGGCGGTACCACGTGCCTGCAACTGGCCCATCACTTGCCGGCGGACCTGAATGCCACCGTGGTCACCCACAGCCCGTCGATTGCCATGGCCCTGGTGGATCATCCGCAGATTGAAGTGATCATGCTCGGCGGGCGGCTGTTTCGCCACTCACTGGTGGGGGTGGGGGCGGCCACGCTGGAGGCCATCGGCCGGGTCAATGCCGACCTGTATTTCATGGGGGTGTGCAGCGTGCACCCGAATGCCGGCCTGTCTACCGGCGATTATGAAGAGGCAGTGGTCAAGCGCGCGTTGTGTCACGCGGCCGCAGAAACCATCGTGCTGGCCACCTCGGAAAAGCTCAACACCGCGTCGCCCTACCAGGTGGTGGAGCTGGCACACGTCAGCGCGATCGTCGCATTGGCCAGTACGCCGCGTGCCCTGCTGCAACCCTATGAAGCTCAGGGCCTGACGCTTTACCTGGCGTGACCGTCAACAGTCCTTGATGGCTTGCCATAACGCGGCGACTTGCGCAGCGTCCGAGGCGTTGACCCGCGCCAGGTCAACCGGATACTCGACCCCCGGATTTTCAGCGAACCGCGTGGCGGTGAACTGACCGTTGCTGGCACGCAGGATATAGCCGCTGTCCTGGCACGCAGCCGAAGCCAGGAAGATCACCCCAGGCGTGACCCATTCCGGCTTGAGGTTGTGCGGCTCGCCGGTCACGCCCCACATGCGGGTCTTGGCCACGGGTGAGATGGCATTGACCAGGATCCCGGCCTCCGCCCCTTCCCCGCTCAAGGCATTCATGATCCCCAGTTGCGCCATCTTCCCCGCGCTGTAGGCCGCCAGGCCCGGCTGGACGTAGCGCGTATACATCGCACGGTCGGAGGTGGTCAGCACAATGCGGGGTGCGGCAGATCGCGTGAGGTGCTGCCACGCGTGTTTGCACAGCCAGATCGGTGCATAGACATTGACGCCCATGGCCCGCCGGATGAAAGCCTCGTCGGCGGCCTCGATGGGCTGATAGCCGACCCAGCCAGCATTGTGGATCAGGATATCGAGCTGCCCGAAATGCGTGATGGCGCACTCGATCAGCGCTCGACACCCCGCTTCGCCGGACAGGTCACCCGCGTGGCCAACCACCCGCAGGCCTTCACCCTGCAGCGCCAGCGCGGCCGCCTGTACCACCTGGGGATCAGCCCCATCGCCGAGGGTGTCGGCACCGATATCACTGATTACCACCTGCGCGCCGAGTCGCGCCAACTCGCGCGCATAGCTGAACCCCAAGCCACGGGCGGCACCGGTCACGATTGCGGTTTTACCTGTAAAGTCCATCGTCGCGTTCTCCTGATAGGCACTCCACCCTAACAACCCGTGGCCGTCCTGTTTAATACTGAAAAACAGCGATATTGATACCTGCGCCGTATCAAGCCCCACACCGCCATCTACCTGAAGGAACAGCCCAGATGATCGAAACCCGCCTGTTGCGCCAGTTCGTTGCCGTTGCCGAAGCGCTGCACTTTCACCAGGCCGCGGAGCGCCTGCATATGGCGCAGCCAGCGTTGAGCCAGGCGATCAATCGCCTGGAGGCAAAGTTGGGGTTTGCCCTGCTGCAGCGTGACCGTCGTGGCGTGAAGCTGCTGCCAGCCGGGGCGGCGTTTCTTCAGACGGCCTACACCGTCCTCGGGCAATTGCAGCAAGGCATTGAGCAAGCCCGGCAGGTGTCCCAGGGAACCGCCGGCACGCTCACCATCACCTCGGTGTCGATCACCGGCTATCCGTGGTTGCTGGATACCCTCAGGCAGTTTCGCCTGGCGTTCCCCAGGGTTCAGTTGGTGATCAAGGAAATGCCCTCTGCCAACCAGGCCAAGGCCTTGTTGAGTGGTGATACCGATATCGCTTTTTTGCGCTACCTGCCAGGCCAGGCAGATAACATCGAATCCCGGCTGCTGCTGGATGAACCGATCCTGCTGGCGCTGCCCGCAGACCATCCGAATGCGGATGACGTCGCTATCGAGCTGAAGGACTTTGCCGGCGCCGATTTTGTGTTCACGCCCCAGGCATTGGGCAGTGGCTATCACCACCAGTTGATCGCTTTATGCGAGGCCGCGGGCTTCTCTCCAAGGGTGGTCCAGGAAGCCGATCAATTACCCACCCTGATTGGCCTGGTGGCGTGCGGGTTTGGTGTGGCGCTGGTGCCGCAGTCCATTGCCCGTTCGATGCCCCGTGACAAAGTGGCGTTTGTGCCCCTCGCCGCCGCGTCCTCCAGCATCGGGCTCTACCTAAACTGGAACACCAGCCATTCTTCCCCCTTGGCCGGGCACTTCTTTTCTCTGCTGGACGAGGCGATGTAATACTTTGCAAGCAATGTCCGGTGACGACCGTCTGAATATTTCCTGCGCGCCCAGGGCATCTGTTAAAACCCGTGCTTCGCCTGTGTCCTGGAACCTTCATGTCTTCACGTTTTCTGTCCCGTCTCGGCCTGCGCTGGTTTCCCCTGCTGTGCATGGCCGCCCTGATCATCGGCCTGCCCGTGGGTTGCGCCGTGCTGCAACACAAGGAACGCGAGTTGCTGTTTCGCGTGGAGCCAGGCACTGCCAGCTGGTACAGCGGGTTGCCGCGTGATGTGCAGGAATTCGACCTGAAACCCGCGAGTTTCAAGGCAGGGCAGAATATTCATGGCTGGTGGTGGCCAGCGGCACAGAAGGACGCGCCGGCAATTCTCTACCTGCACGGCGTGCGCTGGAACCTCACTGGCCAACTGTTTCGCATCGAACAGCTGCGGGCCCTGGGCTTTTCCGTACTGGCCATCGACTACCGCGGCTTCGGCCAGAGTCGAGGCGACCTGCCGTCGGAAACCAGCGTGTACGAAGACGCGCGCATTGCCTGGGAACGCTTCCAGGTGCTGCAACCCGATCCTGCCAAGCGCCTCATCTACGGGCACTCCCTGGGTGGCGCGGTGGCCATCGACCTCGCGGTGGAACTGGGCAAGCAGGCAGCGAACAATCAGGTGCCGCCGCCAGTGCGCGGACTGGTCATCGAGTCCACCTTTACCTCCCTGGCAGATGTGGCCACGGCAGTAGCCAATACGTCATTGCCGGTGCGCTGGCTGCTGTCGCAGAAGTTCGATTCCATTGACAAGATCGCTGATATCCACATGCCGCTGCTGGTGGTTCACGGGCTCGCCGATGCCTTCGTGCCACCGCGCTTCAGCCAGCAACTGTTTGACGCCGCCCAACAGCCGAAACACCTGTTGCTGGTACCCGGTGCCACTCATAACGACAGCATGCGACTGGCCGGCAGCAGGTATCGCCAGGCGTTGGACAGCCTGATGCAATCGAAGCGCGCCACTCAGGTTGCCGGGCCCTCCACCGGGCGCCCAAACGACTCGTAAATCTGCATTTCGGCACCGGTTTCGCCGGTGCCTGTCAAGGCGCAAAGCCTGCCCATACTGGCCATAAACAGTGACTGATCAAATATTAACCGCAGGTTAAATCGCCATACCCGCCGGGCTCAAGCGAAGTTATCCACAGAGATACCCACGGTTTTCGTGGACAACTCTTTTTACTTTTTTACGATTTTTTTTCTCAGTAATGCCCTGTTGGAAAGCTTGGCGGCAGCAAAATCTCCTGCATCACCTCGCGAATCGAAACCATGGGGTTTGGTACCGGACCGGGTGTGGTTTTTCCATGGTGCTCAGCTCACTCGGCAGGGCATCACCGACACCCCAACCCATTGCGTTTGCGCCTAATGCTGATTAATCTCGCATAAACACGCATCAACGAGCAAAAACATGCATAACAGCCATGCTGCCATCGACCTGCCCTCCCTGCGCAAACAGAAAATCCTGTTGCTGCTGGAGCGCGACGGTAAAGTCACTGCCTCGGAGTTGGTGGAGCATTTCGCCGTTTCCCAGGACACCATTCGCCGCGACCTTGGCGAACTCGCCTCCGCCGGTCTGCTGCAACGCGTGCATGGAGGTGCGCTGCCACGGCCCAAGGACACCGGCAAGGATTTCTTCACCCGGTTTGGCGAAACCACCGCGACCAAACGCCACCTGGCGCAACTCGCCGCCGATCGCGTGGAGGACGGCCAGATCGTGCTGTTCGACTCCGGTACCACCACCCTGCAAATCGCCCAGTCACTACCGCATTCCATCAAGCTGACCGCCGTCACGCACTCACCGATGATTGCCATCGCGTTGTCCGAACATCCCAATGTGACGGTGATCCTTGCCGGTGGCCAACTCAACCCGGTGACCATGGCCGCCAGCGGGCATGAAGCATTGCGGCTGATCCAGGGCATCAAGGCCGACCTGCTGTTCACGGGTGTGTGCGCACTGCATCCACAGGTCGGCATCAGCTCGTTGCACTTCGAGGAAGTGGCGGTAAAACAGGCTATGCTCGACAGCGCCTCCCACGTGGTGGCCGTCACCCTGGCCGACAAACTGGGCGCCGTGGAGCCATTCGTAGTGGCACCGTGCAGCCGCATTCATACCCTGATTACCGAGTGGCACGTGCCGCCGGGCAGCGTCGAGGCTTATGAATGCCTGGGGCTGGAGGTGATGCAAGTGGATGCCTGAGGGGCAAGCATCGCTTGAAGGGCAAGCGCATCGACCAGCGCATGACCGCTGGCCGTATTATCGAAAATACACCAGGTCGGAATGCCCTCCTCCAGGGAGGCTCTCAATACCTCGGCCAGCGCGCACAAACGCTCGGTTTCGTAAGCGCTGTGATAGATACGCGGCGAACCATGCAGGCGCCAATAACGCACGCCTTGCCAACCTTTCGGTACATCCCCATCAGCGATCACCGGCGGGTCGGCGGCGACCCGTCCTATCTGGTAATCCTGCAAAAGCCCGCCGGCCTGCGCCCAACTGGCGTGTCGCGGCTCCAGCACCACAGGCCCAGGGAAGCGTTGACGCAAGGCTGTGAAAAAGCCGCCGGCAATGATCGGGTCGTAGCTTAAAGAAGGCGGCAATTGCACCAGCAGGCAGCCCAGGCGGTCGCCCAATTGCAGGCACTGTGCAAGGAACTCATCCAATGCCGTATCGCAGTCACGCAGACGTAATTCATGGGTGATGTGCCGTGGCACCTTGACCGAAAAACCAAAGCCCGACGGCACTGACTGCGCCCATCGTGCGTAGGTCTGCGGGCGATGGGGGCGGTAGAAGGAGCTGTTGATTTCAACCGCATTCAAGCACGCGGCATAACGTTGCAGATGAGTGCCCTGCCGGGGAAACCGTGGCCATTGCTCACGAGGCAGGCTCCAACCGGCACAACCGAGAAAAATCGGCATCAGAACAACACCGACGCCGCATCCCTCATGAAAATCTCCACCGTCTTCGGCCCGACGCCCTCGAACGCATTCAAGCGTTTTTCAAACTCCCCACGGTCGGCACTGGCATCGTGGATATGGCTGATCTTGCCCGCGTACTCCGCATTCAACTTGCTGCTGAGGTCGAGCAGGCGTTGCGCGGTGCTTTCGTCGTAACGCACGTAATGCGCCTCACCGAGCATGGCCACCAGTTCGCGAGAGGTGCAGTGTTGCAGTTTGCGCGGGGTGTCCCGGCCATGCTTCACCACAATCACCTGATAGGCCTGCGCCGCGATCTGCGCCTGAATGCGCTTGCCCATCAGGAAGCTGGCGACAAACCACTTGAACAGTGCGTTGTCATCACCGGGCTTGAGCTCAATACCCAGTTCCCCGGCGCTGATGGATCGCCCCATGACTGCCTCCGTTCTTCACTGACCCAGCTTGCGCTCGGCCTTGGCGGCTTGCTCGTTGATCTGGTCGGTTTGCCGTTGTGTGTCCTTGATGGACGTCGGCGTGATCACCTTATCGATGGTTTCTGTCTTGGGATTGGGACGCTGTAAAGAGCTGTCCTGGTCGGCAGCCTGGCGACCTTTCTGCGCCTGTTCAGAGCTGATCGCATCAGGGGTTTTGTCGGCGGTTTTTTCAGTGCCCATGGGGATTCTCCTGCGGTTCAAAGGCCAGGCTCCAGCGCGGAGCCGTTATGCAGCAGAGCCCAAGGTTTTTCGATAGTTCAAGGAAATTGCCTCGGGTGCATGCACCGAAAAATAGAGCAAATTAATTTAAACCTTTTGCGCTGGGCCCCCCTCAACAGTCAGGTAACGGCATCGCGCCACTCTTCAGGAGAAGCATCATGAAGCACTTGCTGATGAAACAAATGGGACTGACCTTCGCGCTGGCCGCGGGCTCGATGGGTGTGGCCATGGCCGCCACTTCCAATGACTTCGTTGAGGCCGCGGCCCAGGGCGGCATCACCGAAGTAGAAGCCGGCAAACTGGCGCTGGAAAAGAGCGGTGCCGCTGATATCAAGGCGTTTGCCCAGCACATGATCACCGACCACACCAAGGCCAACCAGGAGCTGACGGCCCTGGCGACGAAGCTCGACATCAAGGTGCCCGACGATGCCAGCCTCACCGACAAGGCCAAGAAAATGATCCTGGAAATCCGTGAAGAGTCCTTTGACAAGGCTTACGCCGACAACCAGGTAAAGGCCCACGAAGACACCGTGGCCCTGTTCAAAAAAGAAGCCGCCTCCTCGGATAACGCCGAACTGAAGGCTTTTGCCGAGAAGACCCTGCCGACTCTCGAAACCCATCTGAAGATGGCCAAGGAGTTGCAGTCCCAGCACGCCAATTAATCATTGACCCACTCAGGAGACACTCGACCATGAGTTCGCAACTGCACGGCAAGAAGATTCTGATCATCACCTCCAACACCGGTATCGAGCGCGACGAGTTGCTCAAGCCGCTGGAAGCCCTGCGTGGTTTCGGCGCCACGGTGACCCACGGTTCCAGCAAAGGTGGCAGCACCCAGACCTTTCTCAAGGACACCGAGAAAGACAGGACGGTAGAGTCCGACGCCAAGCTCTCGGACCTGCACGGCAGTGACTTCGATGCACTGGTCATCCCCGGGGGCACCGTCAATGCCGACACCTTGCGCCAGGACGCCGATGCACTGCGGCTGATCAACGACTTCGTCAAGGCCGGGAAAACCGTAGCCGCCATCTGCCATGGCCCTTGGGCCCTGATTGATGCCGGCGTGATCGGCGGCAAGACCCTCACCTCCTACAAAAGCGTGCGCACTGACCTGGTCAATGCCGGCGCAGCAAACTGGGTGGATACGCAGGTGAAGGAATGCCCGGCCAATGGCTGGACCCTGATAACCTCGCGCACGCCCGACGATTTGCCGGCGTTCAACGAGGCCATTGCCAAGACACTGGCGGCCTGACGCCCGCCAATGCAAACAGGCGCCCTCGGACGCCTGTTTTTTTTCGATTCTGTCTTAGCCTTTGCCATGCTCAGTGGCATGTGTCGCCCGGTTCACACCCTTGGGTCCAAACAGCGCCCAGAGGATCAGCCCCAACAGCGGCATGAAGATCAGTACCACCAGCCATAAACCCTTGGTCTCCCAGCCACTGCCACTGCGCAGAACGCTGTTGATCGCCCACAGTTCCAGCAGCACCAGAATCACCGCCAAGCCAATCCAGACATATTCGATTTGCATGATTCATCCTCCTGAGGTCGTATGCGTTAGGTCAAGCAACGCGCCCGAGGGTTCATTAAAATTGCAACGGATGGCTCTCGCCCAACGGTTGCGGCACACGGGCCGTAACCTTCTAGACTCAAACGGACACTACCTTTTACCCCTTGGAGGCCCGGGATGACCGAGCACATCATCCACTTTCACTGCCAGATCGATCAGGGCACCACCGAGCGCTTTCGTGATTGCTGCCTGGACGCGATCGATCAAGGCGCCAGTTCGTTGCTGTTGAACCTGTCGACCACCGGCGGCAGCACCAATTTCGGTTTTACCCTCTACACCTTCCTCAAGTCCCTGCCGGTGCCGCTGTGTGCGATCAATGCGGGCAATATCGAGTCCATGGGCATCATCATGTTCCTGGCGGCAAACCGCCGGATCACCACGCCACACTCGCGCTTCCTGATCCATCCGATGAACTGGTATTTCAACCAGAACTCGGTAGACCACCAGCGCCTGCGGGAATACCTGTCGAGCCTGGACAACGACCTGGCGCGCTACGTGAAAATCTACGAACTGGAAACCGCCAGCGCCGAAACCCACCTGGATATTTTCAAGTGCCTCTCGGCCGAGGAAAAAGTCATCGCCGCCCACGAGTCACTGGCCTACGGGATTGCCCATGAGGTCGAGCAGATCGTGTTTGCCGACGACATCAAGCACTGGAAAGTCAGCGGCGGCTAGGCATGGTTTAATGCATGCCAGCCGCCACTGGACCGTGCAACCTGCACGACCAGCGTCGATATTTATTCGATATAAACTATTGATTTATAAGCCAATAAATATTCCGTTCAACTTGGTACAACTCATGCTGTAGAGGTCTGGACAGGCGGGCAATTCGACCCGCCCTTTCGCTACCCGTGAGGTGTCACCCATGAATGCCATTGATCTTCTCAAGGCCGACCACGAACGCGTCAAAGCCATCCTGAACCAGCTGAGTGAGTCTACTGAACGCGGCGTCAAAAAGCGCACCGAGCTACTGGCGAAACTGGAAATGGAATTCAGCCTTCACACCCGCCTTGAGGAAGAAATCCTCTATCCGGCTTTTCGCAAGGCTGGGGGCAAGGATCAGGAAATCATGTACCACGAAGCCAAGGAAGAACACCGCACCGTCGACTCCCTCGTACTGCCAGACCTGAAGCAGACCTCACCCTCCACGACCGAGTTTTCCGGGCGAGTCAAAGTGGTCAAGGAACTGTTGGAACACCACATCGAGGAAGAAGAAAGCGAGATGTTCCCGCAGGCCAGGAAGCTGCTGGGCAAGGCATTGCTCGAAGAGCTTGGAGCAGAGATGGAAGCGATGAAAGCCGCGCACAAGAAGGCGCCCGGGGCCAAGCCAATGGCGGCGTGATGTCCATTCGTCGCATGCCTGGAAACTATTTCAAACTTTGAATTGGCTGGAGGATTCCCAATTAGGCAACACCATTGATTCGCTCATCATTGAGGGTTTTCAAAATGGCTAATAGTGGAAAAACTACCCCAGGTGCTGGTCACAAAGACCAGAAAGACACAAACCGTAAAAGCGGCGGCCAGGGTTCAGGCGGCAACTTCGCCAATGACCGCGAGAAGGCTTCTGAAGCGGGCAAAAAAGGCGGGGCTCATAGCCACGCCCCAGGCTCCAAGAAGTCTTGATTGAGGCGTCGCCGAAGCCTGGATGTGCTCCGGGCTTCGGTCCCCATCGCCAAGAGGGATTGAGTCATGAAGACCAGCATTTCCCAAAGGATCGTACTTGTCGTCAGCCTGGCGCTCGTTCTGTATGCCCCCGCCTACGCAGCCTTCGGCGACAACACTGCCCCCGAGGCGCCCGCCCTGAGCGGCAACAGCGCTCCTGGCTCGGCACTGCCGCCCGGCACCTATCCCAGCAGCCCGTCCGGGGCTGACAGCAGTGGCAACAAGGACGCTGAAACGAAAGCACCTGCACCGTCTAAAACCGTGAAGAGCACGCGCCATAAAGGCACCTCGACCCAGCATCCCGGTACCAAGACCGGCAAAAAGGCCGTGCCAGAATCGGGCAGTTGACCGATTAGTTCTCGCTGGGGCCGCCGATAAAGTCCAGGCGCAGGTTCATCCACTGCCGAACGATTTCCCGGGCTGCTTGCCTGGCATCAGCAGCAGAGAAGCCGCGCTCGCGTTGCAGCCAGTCACTCGTCGCTTGCCGTGCGGGCTCAATGGCGGCCAGCGCTTGCTGGCGTTGCCTGGCAGGCCACTGTTTATCCGCGCCCCAGTTGTGCAGGGCTGATTCCGGGTCCTGGGCCTGCGCTGCGGTGCCTGGCTGGAGAAACAGCCGAGGCGACGCGGTGGCCTTGAGGGAAAGCGTGTTCCAGTCGGCGTAGCTGGCAAAGCGGATGGTGCCTTCGTTCTGCGATGCAGTGGACAAAGGCTCGGTAAACGAATCGTCCAACCGCTTCCACGCCGGCTGTGCAAACAGATCACCCTGAGGGGCACAAATCGGCGCAAAGCTGTCGCGGGTGGAGCCGTACAACGACCCGAACGACTCATACGCGACCTCCCCCTGCCGGCTGAAAACGAAACAGTGCACATACGGGCGTTGGTCGGCGTACATCTCATACTGTTGGCGCTCGATCATCATGCGCAGCAAGGTCAACATCACCCGGTCACGGCTGACAGCAGGATCATTCTGCAGGTCCTGCCAGATCGACCAGGGAAAACTGTCTTCCTTGAGTGCTACGAGAACCTGCTTGCGATTCTCCTCGGCCTCATTCTCCGTAACGCCACTGTCAGGTTCAAAACGCTGCAGGTAGACCAGCCAGGAGGCGGCCAGATCGTTCATCGGGTAGCGCCGAAGCCCTTCAGCTGCCTGGGCCGGATGGTACGGAATACTGGCAATGATTGCGTCAAGGGCTGCGGTGTCTTTGTGGGTGATGGTTCCCACCTCGACCACTCTCTGGCTCAGTTGGGATTGCAGGCAGCCGGGCAATTGTTCGGGGGTACCGGCACATGCGTTGCGAGTCTGCAACCACGTGCGCTGGCCACGGCGCAATTCGTCGCGCTGGTCGGGTGCCAGTTTGGCCATTGCCTGGCTGTAGTACAGGCCCAGCGTAGTGTCGAGTTCGCTTAATTCAGGGCTGGCGCAAATAGCCTTTTCCACCGTGGTGGAGGCCTTTGTACAATCAAAGGACGCGCCACTGGCAGGCATCCCCGCGCCCATCAGCACGCCAGTGAGCAACAACATTGGGTAGGCAGAATGAATACGGCGGGCCATGGCTTTCCTTGGGTGAGTTCCTTTCAAGGCGCTCATTGTGCCGACGCGATTGCCAATGTCCAGTCTGTCGGCACTGTCCTACGAAGCACTCGCCATGGAAGGGCGATCACTTGCCAGCTCACGCTCAATCTGTTCGATGCTCGGCAAGCTGGTTTGCAGCTCTGCAGGCAGTGATTCCACCAGCTGATACTCGGCAACCCCAATAGGACGGGAGCTGTCACGCAGAGCGTATTCGGCCACTACTTCGTTCTTGCTCTTGCACAGCAGCAGGCCGATGGTGGGGCTGTCCTGCGGGTGCTTGAGCTGGGCGTCTACCGCAGCGAGGTAAAAGCCCAACTGCCCCAGATGATCGGGTTTGAATTTACCGGCCTTGAGTTCGATCACCACGTAGCACCTCAGCTTGAGGTGATAAAACAGCAGGTCGACGAAAAACTCCTCGCCCCCTACGTCCAGCAATACTTGCCGTCCCACGAAGGCAAAACCGGCGCCCAGCTCCAGCAGAAAATCGGTGACATGTTTGACCAGGGCGTTTTCGATTTCACGCTCCTGCGCGTCAAGGGACAGGCCCAGGAAGTCGAAACGGTAAGGATCTTTAAGTGATTCGCGAGCCAGGTCGGATTGGGCTTTGGGCAGCAGTCCCTCGAAGTTGCTGACCGCATTGCCGCTGCGCTCCAGCAGGCGACCCTCGATTTGCATCACCAGGACGTTGCGCGACCAGTTGTGTTCGATGGCCTGAGCGGCGTACCAGCGACGGGTTTCTGGGCCGGGCAACTTGTCCAGCAACGCCAGTTGGTGATACCACGGCAATTGTGCAAGCACCCCTTGCACAAATTCCCCGTCCGGCCACGCCTCCGCAAATGCACGCATGTACTTCAGGTTACGCGGCGAAAAACCCTTCATCTCCGGAAATGCTGAACGCAAATCCTGCGCCAGCCGCTCAATCACCTTGGTCCCCCAGCCCTGCCGCGCTTGCCGGGTCAGAATATCCTGGCCGATTTGCCAATACAGCAACACCAGCTCGCGGTTTACCGCCAGGGTGGCGCGTTGCTGGGCGCAGTGGATTCGACTCTTGAGATCAGACAGCCAGTCGCTGTATCCCTCGGGTGGTGTGTTCAGGCTATCGGGGGTCTCACTCATTCCTTTTCCCTCGTGGGTTGGGCAGGCGGCCGATAGTAGCGAGGGAAAAATGCGTGATGGGCCAGCAGAATGCTTTCGATACAAATCAACTGGAACCGCACCTTCAGGCGCATCAAGGGGTGCCTCAACATGCGTGCTGTGGTCAAATGAGCCGGTCACTTCCATGGTTATTCCCGATCTATGAACGCCACACCCACTGACGACAGCCAGGCATCCACCGGGGACCGCATCCTGTTCCTGCTCAAGACCCGTGGCCCACTGAAAACCACGGACCTGGCTGCGCTGCTGGACATCACCTCCGAAGCCGCCCGCCAGCAAATCCAGAAGTTGCAGGTCGCGGAGTTGATCGTCGGCGTATCAGCCCCCATCTCGGGTGCCGGTCGGCCATCCTTGAAGTGGACCCTGACCGAGACCGCCCAGAGCAAATTCCCGGATTCCCATAGCGTGCTGACCTTGCACCTGATCGAGTCCATCGAAGGGATTTTTGGCAGTGAAGGCGTGGAAAAAGTCATCGCCAGCATGGAGGCGACCGCCAAGCACGAATACATCCAGGCCTGCTCCGCCGCATCGAGCTTGCAGGAGAAAGTCGCGATCCTGGTGCAGATTCGTGAGCGCGCCGGGTACATGGCGCAGATGGAGCCGCTGGACGAAGGCTGGCTACTGGTGGAAAACCACTGCCCGATCTGCGTGGCCGCCCGTAAATGCCAGGGGTTCTGCCGCTCGGAACTGCAGATCTTCCAGGCAGCCCTGGGCGATGAGAATGTGGTGGAGCGGCGCGAGCATTTGATTTCCGGGGACCGGCGCTGCGCCTACAGCATCCAGCCCCGCCGCCTGTAAGAAAGAGGCTGCGATGGGCTGCGCAGCAACCGCAATTCCAGCTCCGCAGTGTCCCGGATACACCAACGGTTCAGGATTCACGAGCGCTGCGCAGTCCATCGCAGCCTAAGCCTCACGCCGTACTCAAGCCCATTGCAGGAAGGACAGATTCCGGTGTAGTGGCGCAATGCCCACCAATCATATAACCAAGAGATATCTTGGATAATACGTTGAGCGCTTTGAATTACACAAGCCAATACTTTTTACGGTGCCGTAAACAGCCTAAACCCTGACCCCCAGCATGCCGCTGGTAATGATGATCGTGACTATGGCGCCCATGCCGATCACCAGCCAGGTCAACAGCGAACTGCGTGACTCGCTGACATTGTGATTACGCAATACACCTCGCAAACCACAACCCAGATGCCCAATCAGCAGGAACACCGCCAGCGAGTAATGCGGCAGCAGCCGAATGCTCCATGGATCCGCCAATAACCCTACGGGCTCGGCCACGGCCCAGGCGTAATCGGTGTCGGTGCCGAAGTAACGCGCCAGGGTAAACACCGAGTTGATATGGGACGCGATAAACAGCGAGAGATAGGTGCCGGAGGCGGTCTGTAACGCGTCCAGCAGGTCGGCACGCGTGACGGTCTTCGGGCGAATCAACACCAGCCCGCTGAGAATCTGAAAGAAAAACGTGACAATGATCACCGGCTCCAGCCAGCCATTGCGATACACCCGTCGCAGCACGTCCATCACCGACTTATGCACATCGGTACCCAGTACACCCAGGAGGTGGTTGAACAGGTGCGGCGCGAGAAACACCAACAGGATCGCCACCGAGGCGATGCCGTGGGCGACACGCAGCTTGATATAGGTCTTGTCCAAGGTCACCAGGCTGGTGCTCGGGCCCGTTGACGACACCATCGCAAAAAAGCCCGCCAGCGCCAGCCACAGCCCGCTCCATACCGCGATGTCGTGGCCCTCGATTTTCATCAGGTACAGCAAGACGCCCATAAGCGTGTACGCAGGAGGCGCAGCCACCGCCAGGCACGACAAGCGTCGCGCCAGGACCAGGCGTGCGCTCATGACCGGTTGAACACCGGTGACATACACACAGGCAAACGCCAACAGCGGCACCGCATAGGCACTCAGGATCAGCGCCAGGACGACCGGGGTGCCGGCGCCTGCCACATGCGCCTGGTTACTCCACGCCAGCGCCCACGGATAATACAGCGCCGCGGCGAACGGCAGCAGCCACAGCCATTCCAGCCAGGGTTTGATAGCTTTGCTTAACATATTGATTTCCCGGTGATAAATATCACCCGGATAGTGCCCAGCCATCGCCACCCGCGACAATTAGGCACCCAGGCAAAAGCCTTTTACCCAATGGTCATGCCTGGAAGGCTTGCACCATGTAGTCGACGAACAGCTTGACTCGCAGCGGTATCTTGTCGCGCTGCCGATAGCAGATGTAATGCCCCCTGCCCCGCGCCTGCGCCGCATAACCCGGCAGCAAAACGATCAAACGCTGTTGCGCGATCCAGTGCTGCGCCTGATAGCCGGCCAGCTGTGCCACACCACCGCCGGCTACGGCCGCGAGCGCCACTAGCTCCGGGTCATTGAACAACTGGCTGTAAGGCAACGGCAGCCGTATGAACTGCCCGTCGACTTCAAACTCCCACACATGCGGCTTGCCCGACTGCGCCAGGCGAAAGGCGATAGTCTTGTGCGCCGCAAGGTCTTCCAGGGTCTGCGGGTAACCGGCTGAGTGCAGGTACTCAGGCGCGGCGCAGGTGACGAAACTCATCGGCGCCAGTTGCCTGGCGATCACATCGGCGTCCTCCAGCCGCCCGTTGCGAATCGCGACATCCACGCGACCTTCGGCGAAATCCACATGGCGATCATTCAGATCAAATTCGAGGGTGATGTCCGGGTGGGACTTACAGAACCCAGGCAACAGCGGCGCAATGCACTTGCGCCCAAAACCCACGGTAGAGCTTACGCGCACTACGCCGGACGGCGACTGGGTAGCGTGTTTCAGCGCTTCGGTCGTGCGCAACAGATGCTCGACACTGGGCAGGCACTCTTGAAAAAACCGGCGCCCTTCCTGCGTGACCGCTACGCTGTGGGTCGTGCGTTCCAGCAGCTTGATCGCCAGTTGGGTTTCCAGGCGGGTAATGCTGCGACTCACCGAAGGCACTGAAATGCCCAGGTCGCGTGCTGCCTCGCTGAAGCTTTCGCTGGCCGCGACTTTCATGAAGGCGATGACGCCGGCGAAGTTTTTTCCGATGGACATCGGTGAGGTTTCCTTGAAGGGCGCACGCCAAAAGCATCGACAGTACCCAACCGCAAACCCAAGCGCCCTAGCCAATCCGACGGTTTTTCGGTAGGCCAAACTGCGGCTTTACAGCCCTTTTGATCTGGCACAAAATCCCTCCTTATCTAGAAAATATCGGGATCGCGCCATGCTTGAACACCCATCGATTAAGTTTGGCGCGGCCCCCGTGCAAGGTTTGGTCCGGGAGTATTTGCCCGGCTTGCGTGAACCTCACGTTCACCCGGAACACGCGCAAATCATGTACGCCATCAAAGGTTCGATGACGGTACTGACGGCCGAAGGCATCTGGGTTCTGCCACCGCAGCGGGCGCTCTGGATTCCGCCAGGTGTCAGCCACACCTTCAAGCATTCGCGTCAGGTGTCGATGCGTACCGTATATGTGCGTCAGGGCGCGGCCAGCATTCCACCGTGGGCCCGCTGCGCAGTGTTAAATGTCGGGACGCTGGTGCGCGAGCTGATCCTGGCCTGCGCGCAACTGCCAGGCGAGTACCCCGAGCACAGCCGCGAAAGCCGCCTGGGCACCGTGCTGCTGGACCACCTGGCATTGCTTGAGCAAGACGCCTTTTACCTGCCTGAACCCTCGGATAAACGCGCGGTGCGCGCCGCCAACCTGATCAAGCAAAACCCCAACGACACTCGGCCGCTCAAGGAAATCGCCTTCGAGGTAGGCGCCAGTGCACGCACCCTGGAGCGGCTGTTTGCTGCCCAGACCCGCATGGGCTTCGGCGCCTGGCGCCAACGCTTGCGGATGATGGTGGCCCTGGAAAACCTCGCGGCGGGGGAAAGCGTCAGCAGCACCGCCGCCGCGATTGGCTACGAAAGCTCCAGCAGCTTTATCGCCGTGTTCCGCTCGGTGTTCGGTTGCAGCCCGGCCAGGTATTTCGCCCAGCGTTGAGCCGGCCTACAGCAAGGGAATGCTGTAGCTGACCATCAACCGGGCTTCGTCTTTGTCAGCGCTGTCATTACCCCGCAGCACCGCACCACGCCACATGAACCCAATCCCCTTGAAGGTGCCGGCAGGAATCACATAGTCAACCCGCACGTCCCGCTCCCACTCGGTATTGTCACGACCTGCCGTGCGGATGTGGCTGCCATGTATGTAGGTGACGCTGGTCTTCAGCCCCGCCACGCCCAGGTTCGCAAAATCATAGGCATAGCTGGCCACCGTGGCCTGTTCCCCGGCGTTGACGAACTTCAACGACTGGGAGTTGGTGATCAAATACACCGAGCGGCCCTGCCCCTGGTTGATATGGGGGAAGTCACTTTCGCCCGTGGTTTTCTGATACCCCAGGCTCACCGAATGGCCTTGCAGCGAATAAGTAAACAAGGCACTCCACAGGTTATTGTCGACCTTGCCATTGTTGACGCCCGGCCCGTAGTAACCCGAGCTGACGTAGCCCTCGGCACGCCCCGCCGCACTGGAGTTCTTACCGTCCGAGGTACTGTGGAAGTAGCGCAGGTCACTCTTGAGCTGGCCCACCGGCAACTGCCAGTTGTGCACCAGGCCGAAGAAGTGTTGCTGGTAAAAGTTTTCAAGATTCGCGTAGTAATACTGCAACTGCATCTGCTTGCTTACGGCGTAATCCACACCACCGTAGTAAAACTGATTGCTGGACGTGCCCTTGACCGGATCGTTTGCGCCAGCGATGGACAAGCCCTGGCCGTTGCTGGAGTTACGGTCAAGCACCTGCTCGATTTTGCCGGCGACGAGGTTGAAGTCTTTCAGGTCCTTGGAGTCCACCTGGTAGCCACGAAAAGTCTGGGGCAACAACCGGCCGTCTTCATACATCAGTACCGGCACCCGGGGCATCAGCGTGCCCACTTTCAGTTGGGTCTGGGAGATGCGCACTTTGCCGGTGACCCCGGTCTTGCTGAAATCATTGGCAGCCTTGCCATCAGACAGCGGGAAGACGCTACCGGGTGTGTTGTCCTCCCCCACCTTGCCGGCACGCCCTGACGCATCCAGCCGTACGCCGTACAGCTCTTGCAGATCCAACCCCAGGCCCACCACCCCCTCGGTGAAACCGGACTGATAATTGAACATGAAGGCCTGGCCCCATTCCCGGTCCGAGGCCCCCTTGGCATTGCGCGTGTCCTGGTTGAGATAGAAGTTGCGCAGGTCCAGGGTCGCTTTACTGTCGTCGATAAAACCCGATGCAGCCGCCTGCTGTACAACGCCGAAAGAAACGGCCAGGGCCAGGTAAGTCTTGTGGTTCATGAAGGCTCCGAACAGTGAACACGACTGTCCCGTCGACCCAGTGATGGCAGCCGTTTTTTATTGTGTGTTGCAGTGTTTTCATTCGACGGGAGGCGCGCACGATATAGGCCTGGCGGTTGTGAAAACAGCCGCCAAAACGGGCATTCACTTTTCCAGTTTTTGTAACAATGAGGACGACGCGCAGGCGTCTGGAACGGGCTTTCCACGAGGGTCTTAAGTCAACTGCGAGTACAACGACTCACGCTGCAGTGCCGTCTCGCTCCGACAGCCAGCGGAGCTTTTCCAGCATGGGATCGAACATCGCGCGTACCGCCTCGACTGCCGCGTCTTCATCGCCAAAGATAATCGCCTGGACGACTTGCGCATGGGCTTCAAGCCCCGGCTCATACAACTCGTTGTCGGCAAAAATCGCCAGATACTGGCTGTGGAACGAAGAGCTGAATGCGCGGTACATCGACTGCAAGACCACGTTGTGGGAAGCCACGGCCACCGCACCGTGCAAGGCCTGGTCGCGGTCGACGAAATCGTCGAGTTGATCCCCGAGGTTATATTCGCCACGCCGCGCCAGGGCGTGCCACAACCGGCGGATATCCTCCAGGGTGCGACGGCGCGCAGCGAGTCGGGCGGTTTCGACTTCCAGCAGGTACTGGGCCTCCAGGTGGTCGCGGATCGCGCTACGTTGTTCACGAATGCCATCGATGATCGAGGCGACCCAGGCGTGATTGCAAAGACCGGCGTACATGGGCCACTCCTGAAAGATCATGCCCCTCGAGTATGGAGATTGATGCTCACCCAGACTCCTTCCGGCCCGCCAACTAGTCGCTCGATTGCGCCACTTTTTCTCCCGGCTGGTTGTAGTGGACCAGCGGCGATTGCGGGTCGAGCAGCGAGGTGCGGATGAAGTGCAGGTAGCTTTCCACCCGTCTCAGGGCTGAAGTCTCAAAGTTCCCGGCGAATGGCTCATCGGTCTGTTGCACGCACTCAATGGCGTGCTCGACAGCCTCCAGCGCGCGCTGCAAATAACCGGGCCCAGGCTTGACGAACAACCGCACCAGTGCGCGACCCATTGCCCGGATGGCGAGGCGCCAGGGCATGCTCTCGGCGTAACAGGCCTGCGCCGGCAACCGGGCCTGCTCGCGGCGCAACTCGATGATCGCGTGCCCCACGTCCAGTACCACGAACGTCCAGCGCAGCAGGCGATGCTGCACCGATGCCCTGCCCGCCGCAAAGTTGTAGGCCTGGTTGAGCAGGTCGCGGGTGCCGCTTTCGAAACCGGAGCCCAGCGCCGGCAACGGCGCGCTGATGGCAACCACCACCTGGCGGCGCAGATCCTGTTCCAGCCGGCGCCACAGCCAAGGGCTGTTGGGTGGCAGGATAATCGCCCCCGCCGCGGCGCACACCAACATGCCAAACACCATGGCGAGATAGTCATTGATCAGCCCGTAGGGGTTGTACAGCGTCAGGTTGGCAGGCACTGAGCTGGTGCCGAAAAACACCAGCATGCCCAGGCCATAGCCGGCCAATTGCGGCCTCGCCAGCCAGAACGAACCCAGTACGATCACCGGCGCCATGACCACGCACAGCAACGGAAAACCGTCGATCATC
This sequence comes from Pseudomonas sp. IPO3774, assembly GCF_013386835.1. NCBI lineage: Bacteria > Pseudomonadati > Pseudomonadota > Gammaproteobacteria > Pseudomonadales > Pseudomonadaceae > Pseudomonas > Pseudomonas sp. IPO3774. Next base: position 108,489 of record NZ_JACAQY010000011.1, on the reverse strand, counting down.
GGGTACACGAAAAACACTTCGAAAATGCCAATCACCGCTGCCAGTAGCGTACCGCAGGCGATTTGAAACGACATGCGCCTGGGGTTGGCAGAGAACGCCGACAGGCCTACGGTCAGCGCCGACACCAGGGTCATGGCCGCGCCGCTGGGCCAACTGGTGGCAATCCACAACGTACTGAGCACCAGTAACACCACCGCGGCGCGCAACCCGGCCGCAAGGGTCGCCAGCCAGTTGGTCCGAGGTTGAAACGGTTCGTTCCATTGCTCTCGCACATGGTTGTGATCGGCGAGGGACGCATGCGTCTGGGCGTAGCTGTGCAGCTCGTCGACAAAGCGGTAGAGCAGTTCATACGCGGTGTGAAAGTCCAGCAGGTCATCGGCTACGGGAGCGGTATGTTGCAACGCCGCACGCAGGCGCCGGACCCGGTCTGGCAAGCCGGCTTTGTAGACTTTCAGTTCGGTGGACAGCACGGCCGCGTCACGGTCCGTCAATGGGTGCCCGGCGAAGGGTTTGAGCAGCTCGGCCAACGCGATCAACCCCGGATCGACGGCCTGGACCACCTCCACGCCACCGCGCAGGCGAACCCGTTCAAGCAGTTGATGCAGCGCGTTGAAACGCGTGGTGATCGCCATGAACTCGCTGTTGAGGCGGTTGATTCGCCCATTGCGCTGGCGCATGTAAGGGTCTTCGAACACGCTGACGCTGCGCATTACTTCCAGGCCAACGGCCTCGGCGATAAACCCCAGGTTGGCGCTCTCGAAGGCCGCCTGGTCACCGGTATCACGCAGGCGCTGCCGCACAAATCCGGCAAAGCGGCCAAAGCGTTGGTACAACGTGTTGCGCATCGCCACGCTGGAGGTTTTAGGCAATACGGTGGCGCTGATCAGCGTCGCGCAGACGATCCCCAAGGTGATCTCCAGCACTCGCCGGACGGCCGCCATGAATACCTGCTGCGGATGGCCCACCACGGGAAGCCCGACCATCACCGCCGTGTAGCCGGCGAGCACAAATCCATAGGCGCGGAAGTTGCGATTGCGCGCGGCACCACCGGAACACAACCCCACCCACAATGCCAGGCCCGCGAGAAACAGCTCGGTGCTCTGGGCAAACAGGGCCATCAACAGCACCATGAACGATGAGCCCACCAACGTGCCGATGAAGCGATAGATACTCTTGGCGAGGACGTGCCCGCTGTGGGGCTGCATCACGATAAACACAGTGGTGATCGCGGTGCTCGGTTGTGGCAGTTCCAGGCGCATCGCCAGCCACAGGGTCAGGTACGAGGCGATCAATACCTTGCCCAGGTAGATCCACATCACCCCATCGCTGCGGGCCCACTCCATGAAGCCCCGGCGCCAGGGCAGCGACACCAGCCAGCGGCCCGCTCTACCGGCGATATTGAAACGACGAACAGTGAGTCGAGGCACGCGACCTTCCGGCTGACGGGAAATGGGGCGGCGACTCTAGGGGCTTCCATGCGCCCCGGTAAGTCATCAGAAACGTGAATGACTGTTACGTAAAAATCCACAATAAATAGCGTTTACAGCCGTGGATGAGTTCATGCCACACTAAAAAACGTTCCACCTGGAGAGCATCGATGGACATCCTGCAGAACATGCGCATCTTCCGCTGCGTTGCCGAAGTCGGCAGTTTTACTGGCGCGGCAGTGCAGTTGAATAGCAACACCACCCATATTTCGCGCTCCATTTCCAACCTTGAAACCCACCTGCGAACCCGCCTGTTCAACCGCACCACACGCCGTACCGCACTGACCGAATCCGGCAAACGCTACCTGTTGCGTTGCGAGCAAATCCTGCGCTCCGTCGAGGAAGCGGAGCTGGAAGCCGGCGACGCCCACACACGCCCTACCGGCCAGTTGAAAGTGCACTCGATGACAGGCATCGGCCAGCACTACGTGGTGGACGCCATCGCACGCTACCGCAAGAACTACCCCGACGTGACGTTCAACCTGAGCATGAGCAACCGCACGCCGAACCTGGTCAACGAAGGGTTCGACGTGTCGATTGTGTTGGCCATTGACCTGCCCGATTCTAGCCACGTTTCACAGAAACTGGGCACGACCTACAGCATCGTCTGCGCCTCACCGTCCTACATAAAAAACCATGGTGCCGCGCAAACGCCGCAAGACCTGCTCAGCCACGCCTGCCTGCGGCTGGTCAGCCCGGTGATCCCGCTGGAAGACTGGACGTTCGACGGCCCCCGTGGCCAGGAGAGCGTCACCATCAGCAGCTCGCCGTTCCTGGTGGACTCGGTCGACGCCATGAAGACCGCCATCAGCAACGACATGGGCGTGGGCATCCTGCCGGTGCATGCGGCAATCAAGGGGCTGCGCAGCGGCACTCTGGTGCGAGTCCTGCCCGAGTACCGCCTGGAAGAACTGAGCCTGTACGCCATCTACCCTTCCCGGCACTACCTGGATGCAAAAATCAAAACCTGGGTGGAGTACCTGCGCAGTTCACTCCCGGAAGTGCTGGCCGACCATAAGGCTGTGCTGAAGATTCGCGACCGGGTCAGCTACGGCTGATCATCGCTGATAGTGCTGATTCAGCCATCCGAGTGCCCACCGGCGGGCACTGGCGTCGGCCTCCATGACGCCATACAGGTCCGTCACCGCCACCACCGGCTCCTTGTCCAGCACATGCCGGATGCACTCGGCGATCTGCATGAAGCCGATGCGTCCGTCCAGAAAGGCCTGCACCGCGACTTCATTGGCCGCATTGAGCGACGCCGGTGCCGTGCCGCCCACATCCGCCACCTCGCGCGCCAGGGCCAGGCAAGGAAAGCGCTTCTCGTCCGGTACTTCGAAATCCAGCCGGGCCACCTTGAACAAATCCAGTGGTTCAACCCCTGAATCAATCCGTTGCGGCCAGGCCAGGGCATGGCTGATGGGCGTGCGCATGTCCGGGTTCCCCAACTGCGCGAGCATTGAGCCGTCGACGTAATCCACCAGCGAATGGACGACGCTTTGCGGGTGGATCACTACCTCGACCTGGGACGGCCTGGCGCCGAATAACCAACAGGCCTCGATCAGTTCGAGTCCCTTGTTCATCAGGGTTGCCGAGTCCACCGAAATCTTGCGGCCCATGGACCATTTCGGGTGAGCGCAGGCTTGGTCCGGCGTTACGTTGTGCAGTTGCGCCATCGGCGTTTGGCGAAACGGCCCGCCGGAGCCAGTCAACAGAATGCGCCGCACGCCCGCGTGGGCCAGGCCGTGTTGAGCATGGGACGGCAGGCACTGAAAGATTGCGTTGTGCTCGCTGTCCAGCGGTAACAGCACCGCCCCACTGCTGCGCACCGCCTGCATGAACAACGCACCGGACATCACCAGTGCCTCTTTGTTGGCCAGGAGGATTTTCTTGCCGGCCTCGACGGCGGCCATCGTTGCATTCAAGCCCGCCGCACCGACGATAGCGGCCACCACCGTGTCCACATCCCGGTGACCGGCGACGAATTTCAGACCGCTTTCGCCGCCCACTACCTGAGTCTGAGAGCCCTCCTCCAACAGTTGCTTCTGCAGCGTCGCCACGGCTTGCGGCGTGGGCACCACGGCGTAGTCCGGACGGTGCAACAAGCATTGTTTTTTCAACAGCTCCAGTTGGGTGAACCCGCTGAGGGCGAAGACTTTATAGCGCTCGGGGTGACGCGCGATAACGTCCAATACGTTGACGCCCACCGAACCGGTAGCGCCCAGCACGCTGATGGCTTGCAAGCGTTGACGGGTGGCGATCACCTGGCGAATGACTTTTTTGCGCGGAATAAGCGACATGACGTAATGAGCCTGACGTAGAGAAAACAGCCGCCATTAACCAAGGAAAGTGCCAGCGCCGTCATCGCGATAACGCCAACAACTATCGCAAAAAAGCCAAGCCTTCGATCAGCTCGAAAACGGACCTTGGTCATAACGACTACAGCACGTCATAAGGACTACATAACACTCGTGTCATATCGACTACAAAAAATATATCCAACTGATTTATAGGAACTTTTCATATGGCATGAATCCTGATCAGTGCTGCGCGCCCCTTTGGCAATCTATAAAGAGAACCCCATGAACAATGACTTCAACCACCGCCTTGCCGTAGTGACCGGTGCCAGTTCAGGTATCGGCCTGGCTGTCACCTGCAAGCTGCTTGAACAAGGTGCGCAAGTGGTCGCCATGTCGCGACAGATTGGCGAATTGGGCGCATTGGCGGAGCGTTTTGGCGAGCAGCTCTACTGGCTGGCGGGGGATGTCACCCAGGCTGCCGACCAGGCACGCCTGGCGCAGTTGACGGCGTCCATCGGACCGGTGGATTACCTCGTGCCCAATGCCGGGATCGCACAACTGGCCGATGGCCTGGACCTGGCCGCCTTTGACCGGCAATGGGCCGTCAATGGAGCCGCGGCTCTCAACACCCTCGGCAGCCTACGCGAGCAAATGGCCGCCCAGGCGTCGGTGGTATTTATCGGTACATTCCTGGAGCTGGCGACCTTCCCTGGGCTCGCCGCGTATATTGCTTCGAAGGCCGCCTTGCGGGCGCAAATGCGCACCCTGGCGGTGGAGCTGGCGCCCCATGGCATTCGTCTGAACATGGTATCGCCCGGCCCCACCGCCACGCCGATCTGGAGCACCTTGGGGCTCAGTGACGAAGCGTTGGGCGGCGTTGCCACCACAGTCAATCAGCGCCTGCTCAATGGGCAATTCCTGGAGCCGGGCGCGATTGCCGATGTGATCCTGTTCCAGTTGAGCCAGGGCGCACGCAGTGTGTTTGGCCAGGACTGGGTGGTCGACGGCGGCTACACCCTGCGTTGACCATGGCCCCGCAGGCCTAATGCGCAGCGCACAGGTCTGCGGGCAATGCCTTGGCGCCTCCGAACGCCAAGGCCTTCCACCCAATCACAAGCAATGACAGTGCGGCAAATATCAAGCCGCAGCCGATCACTCCGGTGGTGCCGAATGCATTGATAAACAGCCCGCCCACGGACGCCCCGATCACCACGCCGGCATTCGCCGAGGACACATACAGGCTGGTTGCGAACTCATGCGCCTCGGGCGCCGACGAGGTCAGCCAGACTTGCGTGACCACCAGCCCGCAGGTATGCGCAGCGCCCCACAGCAGCACAATCAAGCTCATCGACCACCACGACGGGCTGCCGAACGCGTACAAGACCACGTACGCCGCCGCCAGCACAATGGGGTACAGCACCACCGTCGCCACCATGCTTTTGCCCAATAACCGGCCCACCAACAGGTTGCCCGTGACACCGCCCACGCCGAAGATCACCAGCATGATGCTGATGGCCTGGCCATCCATGCCGGTCTGGGTCCTGAGGTACTCGGCGGCATAGCTGTAGACCGAAAACATCGTGGTGAACACCAGCACCGTCGCGATGATCGCCAGCCACACCGACAGGCTGCGCAGCACCGCCAGTTGCTTGCCGAAACTCAGCGGCATCGGGCGTTCATGATGGGGCAGTTTCAACAGCAGTCCGACACCTGCCAACCCCGTTGCCAAAGCGCAGAAGAAGAACGATGCCTCATAGGAAATACTCGCGCCCACCCATGTGGTCAGCGGCACCCCAAGCACCAGGCCCAAGGTGGTGCCCACCACGGCCAGGGCCGTGGCATGCGCCGCGCGGTCCTTGGGGTACAAGGACACCGCGGTGGAAAACGCAGCGGCAAAAAACACCGGGTGCAGCATCGCCGGAATTACCCGCAACGCCATCAAGGTTTCGAAGTTCGGCGCAAACGCCGACAGCACGCTGCACACGGAAAAACCAAAGAGCGCGCCCACCAGGATTTTCTTGCGCGCCAGGCGCGACGCCATCAGCACCAGGAAAGGCCCCAGCACCGCCACGATCAGCGCAAACAAGCCCATCAATAACCCGGCCTGAGACACGCTGATGCCGAAACGTTCGACGATCATCGGTAAAATGCCGACCACACCAAACTCCAGGGTGTACAGGCCGAAAAGACCCAGAATGATGTAGATCACCGGCCGACCTCGATCACGATCTTGCCAAAGGCACCGCGCCCGAGATGAGCGAAGGCTTCGGGCACTTGCTCGAAGCCGTAGGTGTGATCGATTACCGGCTCGATGCCGTGGCGGTCGATCATGGCAATCAGATCTTCCAATGCGCGGCGCGGCCCCACGGAGATGCCGATGATGGAGGCCCGCTTGCCCAGCAAGGCCATGACCGGAGCATTCAATTGGTCACTCTCCAGCAGGCCGATCACCGAGATGCGCCCACCGTTGGCTACCGCGTGCAGGGAACGCGTGAGGTTGTCACCGCCGGCCATTTCCAGGATATGTTCGGCGCCACGCCCATCGGTCAGCGCTTGCACCGCCGTGTGCCATTCCGGTACCCGGCTGCGGTTGATGCCATGGGTGGCACCCAGCTCTATGGCACGCGCGATCTTTTCATCGCTGCTACTGGTGATGATAACGCGGGCACCATTGGCCGCAGCCAGTTGCACCGCAAACAACGAGACGCCACCGGTGCCCTGCACCACCACGGTATGGCCGGCGTGCAGGTGGCCCAGTTCGAACAGCGCCATCCACGCCGTCAAGGCGGCCACTGGCAAGGTGCTGGCCTGCCCTGCGGTGAGGCTGAGGGGCGCATGCACGCACCATTCGGCAGGTGTTGCCACGTACTCGGCGAGCATGCCGGGGAGCGGGCCACCCTGAGGCGGCGCTTCACTCCAGGACAGCGGAGCGCCATCGACCCATCCGGCAAAAAACGTCGACAGCAGCTTGTCGCCCACCTTGAAACGCGTAACGCCCTCGCCCACGGCGACCACCGTGCCCGCCATGTCGGAGGCCGGCGTGAATGGGAATGTGAGGTCGGCACCCATGCTGTTTTCGACCACTTCACCGTCGCGGTAATTGAGCGAGACGGCCTCGACGCGCACCAATACCTCCCCGGCCTTCGCGATGGGGCGTGGCACGTCGGCAAGGCGCAGTGTGTGCAGTCCCAATGCAGGTGTTTCCCAGCGTTTCATGGTGTCGGTCATCTTGGTATTCCTCGTGAATGGGCAATGCCACAAGGATATGGGCCTGTCCTCACGGGATTAAGGGGGCGCCGGCTCCACTGTCTACGGAGCTTTTGTTCCGCAATCGGGATAAGGTAGCCAGGCCTCGCCTCAGCCAAACCGGAGCCTCGATGGACAGCCTCAACACCCTGAATGTTTTTGTGCAGGTCGCCGAAACCCGCAGCTTTGTCGCCGCCGGGCGCGTGCTGGGCGTAACGGCCTCGGCAGTCGGCAAGAGCGTGGTACGCCTGGAGGAACGCCTGGGTGTGCGCCTGTTCAACCGCAGCACCCGCAGCGTCACGCTGACTGCCGAGGGCGAGCTGTTTTTGGAGCGCAGCCGGCGCATCCTGATGGAGATCGACGAAGCCGAAGCCGAGCTTTCGCAAACCGTGTCGGCGCCTCGTGGCCGGCTCAAGGTCAGCCTGCCGCTGGTGGGCCATCCGTTCTTGCAGGTGCTCGCGCAATTCAAGAAAGCCTACCCCGAGGTGCAGCTGGACCTGAGCTTTACCGACCGCCGCGTGGACGTGGTGGAAGAAGGTTACGACGCCGTGCTGCGCAGCGGTGAAGCGCCCGACTCGCGCCTCACATCGCGCCTGATCGGCGGCTACCGGATGCTGCTGGTAGCATCACCGGCTTACCTCGCCGAGCGCGGCACGCCGCAACGGCCGGAAGACCTGGCTCAGCATGCATGCATCAAGTTCCGCTACCCCAACACCGGCAAAATGCAGCGCTGGCCCCTGCGCCAGGACGGGGTGGAAGCTGATTTCCCACTGCCCGCCGCGATGGTCTGCAACAACCTGGAAGCGCGCATCTGCTTTGCCGTGCAAGGTATCGGCATCGCCTACCTGGCGGATTTCGCCATTCGTGAATGGCTCGACAGCGGACAATTGGTGCCGGTGCTGGAGGCGTGTTCGGAAGCAGAGAACTTCCGGATCATGTGGCCTTCGGGCCGCCATCCAACGCCCAAGCTGCGGGTGTTTATCGACTACCTGCATGCGCACCTGTTTCCCGAGGATGGGCCTGCGAGCAAACGTGCAGACTGCCGGCCCACGTCTTGATCACAGCGCCTGATCAGCGTCGAACTGCTCCCGGGATCGCCTGAATCCGTCGGCATTTTCCACCACCCACGTCCACAACGGAATCATGTGCACCAGCAGCTGTTTGCCCAACTCCGATAGCTGGTATTCGACCTTGGGCGGCACCTCCTGGAAGTCATGGCGCAGCACCAGGCCATCGCGCTCCAGCTGGCGCAAGGTCCGCGTGAGCATGCGCTGGGTGACGCCCTCCATGCGTCGGCCGATCTCGGCGTGGCGCAGCCGGCCGTTCACGCCCAACAGGTGCACGATGCCCAACGACCAGCGGTTTCCCGCATGGGTCAGCACCTGCCGTTTGAGCCCGTCTTCATCGGCGCTAAGGGCTTCACAGGCGGCTTGTGAGCGCCTGATGATCTCGTCGTTATCCACCTTCTACTCCCGGTATCACTGGTGTGCCTTCTTATGCGCGGTCGGCAATTCTGCAAGCATGGCATGACTTTCACCTGAACCGAGACCCCTATGACTGCTTCGATCCTTGTACTGGGCGCCGGCGAACTGGGCCTGGCGGTACTGCGCCAACTGTCCCGCCTGGCTGCACCGCAAAATGTGTCTGTGACGGTGTTGCTGCGCCCCGCCACACTGAACTCCCCCGACCCGGCCAAACAGCAGGAAATCATCGAACTGCGCGCCTTGGGCATTGAGCTGCTGGCGGGTGACCTGGCCAATGGCTCCGAGGCCGAGCTGGCAACGGTGTTCGCCGACTATCACACCGTGATCAGTTGCATCGGCTTTGCCGCAGGCCCCGGCACTCAGCGCAAGCTGACCCGCGCGGTCATCGCAGGCGGCGTGAAACGTTATGTACCGTGGCAGTTCGGTGTGGACTACGACGTGATCGGCCGCGGTTCGGCCCAGGACCTCTGGGATGAACAGCTTGACGTGCGCGACTTGCTGCGCGCCCAGCAAGGCACGCAATGGGTGATTGTCTCCACCGGGATGTTCACCAGCTTCCTGTTTGAACCGTCCTTCGGCGTCGTCGACCTGGCGCAGAATACCGTGCATGCATTGGGAGATTGGGACACCGCTGTCACCGTCACCACGCCTGAGGACATCGGCCTGCTGACGGCACGCATCCTGTTCAGCACGCCGCCGATCACCAATCAGGTGGTGTACACCGCCGGCGACACCCTGACCTACGGCGAGCTGGCCGATACCGTGGATGCGCAACTGGGGCTCACCCTCAAACGCGAACGCTGGTCGGTGCGCTACCTGGAAGCGGAACTGGCCGCTGCACCCGAGGACAACCTGATGAAATACCGGGTGGCCTTCGCCCAAGGCAACGGCGTGGCCTGGGACCCTGCCATTACCTTCAATGGGCAACAACAGATCGCCGTGACCAGCGTTGCCCAATGGATTGAGCAGAACCTCAAGGCACCGGCAACCACCCGCTGAACTGCCCCTGACTGTCCAACGTGCACCAGGCGAAATCCCAGGGCAGCGGCGGCAGCCTTTGCAGCGCCACGCCACTGCCCGGCTTCCAGTCCACCACCTGAAGCGGCGCGCCTTGCCAGGCCACAACCACGCCCCGGACCTGGCTGGTGTCATCGCTGACCCAACGGGCCGCGGCCGCCGTCATGAACGCTTCGATGGGCTCTTCATCGATCTGCGTGCGATACACCGAACCGAGCAGCCAACGGCACACGTTTACATGGTAGGTCCAGTCCAGGGAGGGACGGTTGCGGTAAGCCCAAGTCATGAAGCTGCGAAACAGGTTCAAGCCCTCCGGCGGGTCGAGCTTGAGCAAACCGGGGCAGATGTCGAACAAGGTGTGCCAGTACGGCAGCAACCGTGCATCCAGGTGGACGAAACAGCGGGCGTTACTCGGGTATTCGACAGACGGTAGCAACACGTCGCCGCGGGACGGACGGCGCGACGCCTTGCTGACCAGACGGGCAGCGCCGGAAGGCAGGATAGAGCTCATGGAACGCACTCACACTCGTGACGATAGAACGCCTCCTGGTATCAGGAAGCCCGGGGCACACGTCAGAATGCAGGGGAAGCGCGAGGGTTGGCCGAGGGCCAGGAATACCGTGGAGGGGCCTTGTTGCGCCGCTCATGGGCCGGGCGCGGCTTTTGCCCGAGGCCCAACAGCCAGGCCAGGCAAAACAGGAAGACGATGCCCAGGGTCACGGCGGAGCACACCGGGCAGGCGAAGAAGTTCGACCAGCTGCTGGCCGTCGGATTGCCCAGGCCGGCATCCGAGGCCGGCGCCTTGGTACCCAGGCTTGAGCAGAACTGACCGCCCAGGCCATTGAGCTCAAGCCCCATCATCTGCCCATGGCCCAAACCGCAGACGAACACATTGAACAGGACGCAAAAATACAGGGTCCAGGCAATGAGTGAACGGTCCGGGCGGGAGAGTTTCATGGCGGCGACTTTACCATTCCCCCTGTAGGAGCTGTCGAGCTTTAGCGAGGCTGCGATGCAGGCGCCACGGTCTTGCAGGAATACCGAGCCGATCCCTTCGCAGCCTCGCTCAAGCTCGACAGCGCCCACATTTGGTCTTGCTCGGCAGGGCCTGTGACAGAACGTCGCAGATTACGCCCAGAGGCCCGGGTTGTTAGAATGCCACGCTCTCCTCGCCTGATTTAACGCTTCGTGGTACCCAGGCGCTTCACAGGATGCACAGTTGATGAGTACGTTATTCACCCGCCGCAAAGTCCTCTCCGGCATGGGATTGCTGGGCCTGGGCCTGCTGGCCGGCTGTGACAACAGCCCGAAACTGAACTTCAAGTACGGCAAGGATCTGAGCGACAAGATCATGGGCCGTACCTTCAAGCTCAAGAACACCGACGGCGAGACCGTCACCTTGAGCTCTTTCCGTGGCTTGATGCCGGTGGTGTTCTTCGGCTTCACCCAGTGCCCGGCCGTGTGCCCGACCACCCTGGCGCGCATGGCCCAGGCGAAAAAACTGATGGGCCGCGACGGCAAGATCATGCAGGTGGTGTTTATCACCCTGGATCCGGAACGCGACACGCCCAAGATACTCGACGCCTACGTCAAGGCCTTCGACCCCAGCTTCCAGGCGCTGTACGGCACCCCGGAAGAAATCGCCGTGGCCGCCAAGGAATTCGGGATCTTTTATGAAAAGATCCCCGCCGGCGACAGCTACACCCTCTCCCACACCGCCACCAGCTTTGTGTTCGACACCCGGGGCACCCTGCGCCTGGGCTTGTCTGCCTCGCTTAACGCCAAAGAGTGCGCAGAAGACCTGCTCACCGTCATGGAGGTCTGCTAATGACTGCCGTTCAACACCTCAAGCGCTTCGCCCTCGGTCTCTCCCTGCTGGGCCTCGCCGCCCACGCCAGTGCACAGGCAGTGGTCACCGACGCCTGGGTACGCGCCTCGGTACCGGGCCAGCCGTCCAGCGGCGCGTTCATGACCGTTACCGCCGACAGCGACAGCAAACTGCTCAGCGTGGCTTCGCCGGTCGCCAAGACCGTGCAGATCCATGAGATGACCATGAAGGACGACGTGATGCGCATGGGCCCGGTGGACTCGGTGCCATTGCCCGCCGGCAAGGCCGTCAAGCTCGACCCGGATGGCTATCACGTGATGCTGATCGACCTCACCGCCCAGATCAAGGAAGGCGACCAGGTGCCGCTGACCGTCACCGTGGAAAATGCCAAGGGTGAAAAGCAGTCGATCGAAGTGAAGGCCCAAGCCCGTGCGTTGAATGCGACGGAAACCATGGATCACAGCAAGATGCACTAAAGCGCAGATCAAAATGTGGGAGCGGGCTTGTGTGGGAGCGGGCTTGCTCGCGAATGCGGTGTGACAGTCACCGGATGTATTGACTGATCCACCGCTTTCGCGAGCAAGCCCGCTCCCACATTGGCCCTTCAATGCCTGAAAAATCGGGCGTCCGCTTCATACTTTTTTCGTCTCGCATCAACACTTTCTATATATTTTCAATCTGCAATACAACTCGTTAGCCTGCGCAAGCCGGACGCGTCTCCCTGTCGCCGTCCGGCCAGATAATTCTAAAAATAAGCAGCAGACAACGGGAATAACAATGAACAAATCCCCCATTACCCTGGGCTTGACTTCGGCCACCCTCGGTTTGACCCTCGCCTTCCCAACCTTTGCCGAAGCTGACTTTTTCAAAGACAGCAAGGCCGACCTCGAATTTCGCAACTTCTACTTCAACAGCGATTACCGCCAGCCCAACGCGAGCCAGTCCAAACGCGATGAGTGGGCCCAAGGGCTGATCCTCAATTACCAGTCGGGTTACACCGAAGGCCTGGTGGGCTTTGGCCTCGATGCCATCGGCCTGCAGGGTTTGAAACTGGACTCAAGCCCCGACCGCCAAAACACCGGCCTGCTCCCCGTGGGCGAGGATGGCGCACCGGACAGCTACAGTCGAATGGGCGCCACCGCCAAGGCGCGGATCTCCAAAAGCGTGCTCAAATTCGGCACGCTGATCCCCAAGCTGCCGACCGTACTGCCCAACGATGGCCGGCTGCTGCCCCAGACCTTTCGCGGCACTCAATTGACCAGCCAGGACATCGCCGGCCTGACCTTCGATGCCGGGCGCCTGACCAGCAACACCCTGCGTAACGACAGCGGCCATGCAGACATCGAAGTCGACGGCAAAGGCATCAAGGGCGCCGTGCCCAGCGATAAATTCGACTTCGCCAGTGCCAGCTACGCCTGGACCAAAACCCTGGTCACCGGCTACCACTACGCCAACCTCGAGAACAACTACAAGCAACACATCTTCAACCTGGTCCATACCCTGCCACTGGGTGACGCGCAGTCGTTCAAGACCGACCTGCGTTACGCCGACTCCAGCAAGGAAGGCAACAGCAACATCGACAACCAGGCCTTCGGTGCCAAGTTCACCTACAGCCTCCACGGCCACTCGTTCGGCGCCGCCTACCAGCGCATGAAAGGCACCACCGGCTTCCCCCACCTGGACGGTACCGACTCCTACCTCGTCAACTACGTGATGATCTCGCCGGACTTCGCCAACCCCGAGGAAAAGTCCTGGCAGGCCCGCTACGACTATGACTTCGCCGCCCTCGGCATCCCCGGCCTGACCTTCATGACCCGCTACCTCAAGGGTGACAACTTCGTGCGTACCCGAACCCTGGAAGGCACCGAGTGGGAGCGCAACACCGATATCGGCTACGTGTTCCAGAGCGGTGCCCTGAAGAACCTTGAAGTGAAATGGCGCAATGGCACGTATCGCAGCAATGGTAGCGGCAGCGATATCGACCAGAACCGCTTTATCGTCAGCTACACCCTGCCCTTGCTGTGATTTTTCCCGGAGCGTTGCACATGAATAGCAGAAAAAGCCTGATCCACCTGGCCGTCGCCTTTGCCCTGTTCAGCAGTTACGGCGCCCACGCCGCCGACACCGGCGCGTTGCCCTGCAAAACCACCGAAGAGTGCGCCGCCCAGGCGGCCAAAGTCGGCGCCACGCCGGGCTCCTCGCAAAGCGCCCACAAGGCCAAGGGCGACCCGACCCAAACCCAGTTCGCCTGGTTGAACCGCATCAACAAAGCCTCGATCGTGATGCTCACCGAAGAAGGCATCGTCAAGCCGGACATGGGCCACAAAATCGCCGGCGGCGTGCGCTTTGCCATCGACCAGGCCGACCAGCCCGATGGCAAGCGCCCGGAAGACGTGCTGCAACTGGAAAAAATCATGACCGACAAGATCGGTCCGGAAGCGTCGCTGATCCACTCCGGCCGCAGCCGCCAGGACATGCTCGCCACCTACCGCCTGGCCAAACTGCGCTCCCAGGTGCTGGCCTACAGCGAGGCACTGAACGCCACCCGCCAACGTATCCTGAACATCGCCGACAAGAACATCGACACCCTGGTGCCCGCCTACACCAACGGCGTGCAGGCCATGCCCATCAGCTATGCGCACTACCTGCTGGCGTTCGAAGCCGCATTTGATCGCGACGGCCAACGCATCCGTGAACTCTACACCCGCCTCAACCTGAGCCCGATGGGCACCGCGGTACTGGCGAACTCCGCTTACCCGCTGAACCGCGAACGCCTGGCCGAGTTGCTGGGGTTCGACGGCGTGCGGGAAAACTCCCTGGATTCGAGCCAGGTGTCGACCTACGACATCCCGATCGAGGCGGCCAACCTCGCGGCGTCTTCGGCGATCCGCATCGGCGCGATGATTGGCGATATCCATACCCAGTACCATCAGATCCGCCCCTGGTTGCTGCTGGACGAAGAGTCCACCTACACCAGCAGTGCGATGCCGCAAAAACGCAACCCGGGGTTGTTGATGCGCACCCGGGAATCGGCCTCCGACGTGGTGGGCCTGGCGCAAACCGTGACCTTGCGCGCGCATAACGTCACCACCGGCATGACCGACTACAAGTTTGCGTTCGATTCATTGGGACTGTTCCAGTCCACCGATGACATGTTCAAAAGCATGGATGCCGTGCTGGATGCGCTGCAGATCAACCCGCAGCGAGCGCTGGATGAGCTGGAGTCGGAATGGACCACGTCCATGGAGTTGGCCGACACCCTGGAGCGTCAGTTCAAGGTGCCGTTCCGCATTGGCCACAGCTTCGCCTCGTTGATCGTCACCGAGGCGCGCAGCAATGGCACCACGCCGAAGACCTTCGCGTATGCGGACGCGCAGAAGCTGTACACCCAGGCCGCGGACAAATACAAATGGACGCCGAATACGTTGCCGCTGGATGAGGCCGGTTTCCGTGCTGCGCTGTCGCCGACCACGATGGTCAAGACTCGCAAGGGTACGGGTGGGCCGCAGCCGGAAGAGGTCAAGCGGATGCTGGTGGAAGCGCGCAAGAATCTCGACGCGGACCAGAGTTGGTTGAAGGAGCGTCGTGAGAAGCTGAAAGGTGCTGAAGGCAACCTGGACAAGGCCTTCGACAAGTTGCTCAACGCCAAGGGCTGAAATGCGATCTGAATGTGGGAGCGGGCTTGCTCGCGAAGGCGGTGTATCAGTTAGCAGATTTATTGGCTGACCCACCGCATTCGCGAGCAAGCCCGCTCCCACATTTGACCGCGTTTGGGTCTGGAAAGCATGTTCGGCTCAGTGACTCAGTTCCCGCTTCAACACCTCATGGTCAATCGACTTCTGCCACCCGCATATCGCCAGGCACGCCACACAATTGCCCAGCACATTGGTCAACGACCGACACTTCATCAGCCGCTCCACTCCCAACAGCAACCCCACCCCTTCCAGCGGCACCAGTTGCAGGATGTTCAAGGTAGCAATCAGGGTAAACAGCGCCGAGCCCGCGACACTGGTAGACCCCAGCGAGGTAAACAGGCAGATCACCAGCACCGCCAGCAACTCGGGCACGGCAATCTCCACCCCGGCGAGGTGCGCCAGGAACATAATGGCAGTGGTCAGGTAAAGATTGGTACCGGCCAAGTTGAACGTATACCCGGTGGTCAACACCAGGCGCACTAATTGGCGATCACAGCCCAGCGCCTCAAGTTTGCTGACGCAACCTGGAAGTGCGGCCACTGAAGAGCCGGTGAACGTCACCAACAACAACTCTTCTTTCAAGTAAGAAATTAGCCTACTCAATTTAACGCCGAGCAGGCGGGTAATCGTGGCGAACACTAGAATGACGAACACCGCGCAAACCAGGTAAATAACAACAATGAACTTCAAGAGCGGCAGCACCGAACTTAAACCGTACTTTCCCACCACAAATGCCATCGCCCCAAACGCCGCCAGCGGTGCGAACTTCAGGATAAACCGCAGCAACCAGAACAACCCGGCGACCGCCGCTTCCAGCCAACCGAGGCAGCGGTTTGCGACCTGGCCGCCACGCCCCAGCAGCAGGCCGCACAGCACCGCCACCAGCATCACCTGGAGCACCAGGCTTTGGGTGAAAACCTTGTAAAGACTGGACGAAATCGAGGTCATCGACAGCTCGTGCAGCAGCGTTTCGGGCGCGGCAGGCGGTGTCAGATGATCAAAATCCAGGTTGGCCACTGCCGTATGATCCAGGCTGAACAACCACCCCGTCGACATTCCCAACACCAATGCAGCAAGGGACATCAGCTGGAAATACACCACGATCCGCCCCACTACATGCCGATGGTGGGGCTCGCGCTTGATACCTGCGACACCGGTCGACACCAGCACAAACAACAGAAATGGCATCAGTAACCCGACCACTTTTATAAAGGCGTCACTGAGCAGCTTCATCTCGATTGCCACGCCCGGATAAAACAGCCCTACAACCATGCCAAGAGCAATGGCAATCAAAATAGGCAAGGTAGCATTATTGGCAAGTCGGGTTGGCATCAATGCTCCATGGTCTTTTTATTTATTGTTATTGTCGGATCAGGCCACTTTCGGCATATTGGTCGCCAAGGCGCACTCAGGCCACAAATAATAAAGTCTTGTCACGGGATATACCACCATGGAACTTCGCCATTTACGTTATTTCATCATGGTGGCCGAAGAGCGACATTTCACCCGCGCCGCCGCTCGCCTGAACATGCAGCAGCCGCCCCTCAGCCAACAGATACGTGCCCTCGAACAAGAGCTGGGATTCGACCTGTTCAAGCGCCACCCCAAGGGCGTCGACCTGACTGCCGGCGGGCTGGTGTTTCTCGATGAAGCGCGAGTGATCCTCGCCCGCGTCGAGCAAGGTTCCCTCAAGGCGGCTCGCGCTGCCCAGGGTATCGAAGGCACGTTGGTCATTGCCTTCACCAGTTCCGCCGCCGCCCACCCGCTGATCCCGCGAATCATCCGCGCCTACCGCGAGCAATACCCGGGCGTGGAGCTCTCGATCAACGAAGGCAGCGCCCGGGAAGTCACCGAAGACACCATCGAAAAACGCATCGACATCGGCATCCTCCGCGCACCGGTGGGCGACCACCAAAGCCTCACGTTCCACCGATTGCTCAACGAAGAAATGCTGCTGACCCTGCCCGTCGGGCATGCGCTGCTCAAGGGTGCCGAGCCAAAAATCACCATGGCCGACCTCAAGGACGAACGCTTCATCCTGGTCCGCCGCCCCGGCGCGCCGGGGATGTACGCCAACCTGATCAAGGCCTGCCAGAACGCCGGCTTCGAGCCGAAGATTGCCTTTGAAGTGGAGCGCATGCTGACCAACGTCAGCCTGGTGGCCGCAGGCGAAGGCATCTCGGTGGTGCCGGCGTCGATGCGCGACGTGCATCGCGAAAGCGTGGTGTACTGCCGGATCAGCGATGCACGGCCAAGGTTGCTGGCACCGATCACCCTGGTGCGGCGCGCGTTCAATCCGTCGACGCCGTTGCAGAATTTCATTGGGCTGGCGCGGGAGTTGGCGGGGGTTTATCGCAAGGGTTGAAGGGCGATGGAACGTCAATCGACCACAAATAACTTTGCGCCAATGGCAGTGGAGGAACGATGCCCCTCCATGTCATTGCCCACCTGATAACTCATCCCGGCAGTCAGCGTGAACTGCCGGCCATCCTCCAGCTCGGTGTGCAGCTCACCTTCCAGGCACAGGAGGATATGCCCGCGCCAACACCAGTGATCCGCCAGGTAACCGGCGCTGTATTCGACCATGCGCACACGGGTTGAACCGAACTGGCAAGTGCGCCAATACGCACTGCCGGTTTCGCCGGGATGCATCACCGGCTCGAGGGTCGACCAGTCGGTGGTGCCAAAGGGGATTGCGGTCAGGTCCATGGTTTTCTCGGCATTGAATAGGTATGGATGAACCGTATCCATAAGGTGAATGCCGCGATAGAGACAGATCCGCTGCATTTGCGGGATACAGGGCGATGACTCTTGGTATCCTGCCAAGCCTCTTCGCATGGAAGCCCGTCGATGAAGATCGATCCATCCTTTGTTGTGCATGAGACCGAGCACTGGCTGCTCAATCACCACCTGTCATCCGCACTGCCGGGCTACCTGATGCTGGGTGCCAAGGCGCCGGTTGACTCACTGGCCGAGATGCCCGATGCGGCGCTCGCGGAGCTGGGTGGGTTGCTGGCCAAAACCCAGCGGGTCATGGAGGCTCAGTTGAAGCCCAAGTGGCTTTACATCAGCCGGTTCGGGCATATGCCGGGCTTCCCGCTGCACTTTCATTTCATACCGGTGTATGGATGGGTTGAAGCGCTGTTCTGGCAGGATGAGCGCTATCGGGTGTTGCAGAATTTCGGGACGCAGCAGAAGGCTACCGACGGTGCGGAGCTGACGCTTTTTATCTGGCGGGAGTTTGGTGAGAGCCCTACGCCGCCGGTGGTTCAAGGAGCTTCGGTGAGCGAGGTGATCAGGTGTTTGCGTACGGAGTTCAATACCCAGGACGACACATGACCTGTGGCGAGGGAGCTTGCTCCCGCTGGGCTGCGCAGCAGCCCCAGGAAGGTCAGCGAGTTCTTTCAGTCAGATTGCGATAGCTTTATTGGGGCAGCTTCGCGACCCAGCGGGAGCAAGCTCCCTCGCCACAGCAAGCGCCCTCACCACAGTTTTTCCGTGTCAGCGCAAACGGCGCAGGTGTTTACACATAGGAATACAGGCCAACTGCAACCCCGATGGCGAGTGGTAGATCGCCTGCTCATCGCCCACATACCCACACCGTCGATAAAAATCCGCCGCGTTCAACGTCGCGTCCAGGATCACTTCCTCGATCCCCAATTCCTGCGCCAACGCTTCCAGATACGCCAGTATCTGCTTGCCAATCCCGCGTCCGGTAAACCCGGGCAGCACAAACAGCGCACCGATTTCGTTGTTCGCCAGATCCAGCATGCCGGTAGCGACCGGCTCACCGTCGACAAATCCCAGGTAAAAATGCTTGTCCATCAGCGTGTCGTAACCGTCCTTGGCTGCGCCTTGCGTCCACAACATCATCTGCTCGGACGTATAGGCGCCGATGCATTGGCTGCGTATGGCCAACAGGCGAATGTCGAAGGCTGCCTGTGCATCTTCCAGCGTGGCGCGTCGTATCTCGAGCATCTGTCCCTCCATGGACGTCAGGCGTTCTCGTCACCCGGTCGGGTAAACGAATAGCGATCAATATCGGTCCTCAACTGCCAGCCCTGGCCCTGCCAATAACGGGCAGCGCTGTCGTTGGTCTTGAACACATCCAGGTGGCATTTGCGGATGCCCAATTGCGCCAGGCGGGTGAGGCAGCGCTCAACCAACGCGTTCGCAATACCCTGGCGCCGATACGCGGGCAGCACCAGCAGGTGCTGCAAATACCCGCGCCGGCCATCGTGCCCGCACATCACGCACCCAACCAGCCCCCCATCGACCTCGGCGACGAAACTCATGCCTGGATTGCGCTCCAGGTAACGCTCAGTGGCCTCGCGGGAGTCGGCATCGCGCAGGGAGATGCCAGGCGTTTTCTGCATCAGTTCGAGCACGGCGTCGTAGTCGGCAGTGCTCATTACGCGAATAGTGACCATGGTGTTCAAAGCCCTCTGAGTTCGCACTGATTTTGCCTGTAGTTGTGCCGGTCGCGCACGCATAAATACACGACCGGATAACCGCTTGAGTCAACGCAGCTGAAACCAGGTGGTTTTCAGCTGCGTGTACTTGTCAAAAGCGTGCAGCGACAAATCACGCCCGAACCCGGATTGCTTGCCACCACCGAACGGCACCGCCACATCCAGGGCGTCGATGGTGTTGACCGACACCGTCCCGGCATTCAGGGCACGGGCCACGCGGTGCGCACGGTTGAGGTCATCACTCCATACCGAGGCCGCCAGGCCGTAGAGGCTGTCGTTGGCCTGCTGTATCGCCTGCTCTTCCGTGTCGAAAGCGCTGACGGCAAGCACCGGGCCGAACACTTCATCACGGGACAGGGCCATGTCGCGGGTCACGTCGGCAAAAATGGTTGGCTGGATGAAGTTGGAGGAGCCATTGATGGCCAACTGTTCGCCACCGCACAACAGCCTGGCGCCCTCCCCCTGGGCCTGGCTGATGGCGTGCATGATGCGTGCGGTTTGCTGACTGTCGACGATGGCACCGGCCGCACTGCCCGGGTCCAGCGGATCACCCGGCATCCAGGCGCGCGACTTGGCGATCAGGCGCTCGACGAATTCGTCATGGATGGAGCGTTGCACGTAGAGACGGGAGTTGGCCGAACACACTTCGCCCTGGTTGAAAAAGATGCCGAAGGCGGCCTTCTCCGCCGCAAGGTCAAGGTCCTGGCAGTCCTCAAACACCAGGTTCGGGCTCTTGCCGCCACACTCCAGCCACACCTGTTTCAGGTTGGACTGGGCGGAGTACTGCATGAAGTATTTGCCCACCTGAGTGGAGCCGGTGAACACCAGGCAATCCACGTCGGGGTGCAGCCCCAGGGCCTTGCCGGCACTGTCGCCGAGGCCGGGCACTACATTCAACACACCTTCCGGGACACCGGCTTCCAGGGCAAGCTGGGCCAGGCGCAGGGCAGAAAACGGCGACTGCTCGGCAGGTTTCAAGACCACGCTGTTACCGGCCGCCAACGCCGGCGCGAGTTTCCAGGCGGCCATGTCGAGCGGGAAGTTCCACGGCACCACCGCCGCGATCACCCCCAGTGCTTCACGCGTGATGGTTGCCAACGCGTTGTGAGCGGTGGGCGCGACTTGATCGTAGAGCTTGTCGAGGGCTTCGCCGTACCAGGCAAACACATTGGCGGCGCCGGGCACGTCAACGTTGTAGGCGTCCATCACCGGCTTGCCCATGTTCAGCGAATCGAGCAGCGCCAGTTCCTCGCGGTGGGTCATCAGTAATTCGGAGAGCCTGATCAAAATTTTCTTGCGCTCCACCGGCGGCATCCGTCGCCAGGGGCCGGTCTCGAAGGCCTGGCGTGCGCCGCGCACGGCCAGGTCGACTTCTGCGTCACCGCAGGCTGCAACCCGCGACAGCAACTGCTGGGTCGCAGGGTTAATGGCATCGAAGGTCGCCCCGGATGCCGCATTCACTGAGCGGCCACCGATCAGGGCGGTGTTGATGAACGTCTGGCGGGCAACACGCTGTTGCCAGTAGTTAAGGTCGAACACGTTGTACTCCCAATGAATGGCGATGGATAAACGAGGGGTTCACTCGGCGATCTGCAGTTCCGGCATCTTCACGCGCAGCCCCCGCGTGATGCCCAGCAGGCACAGGAGCCCAAGCCCCATCCAGCACAGGCCGATGGTGAACGACAGGCTGGAAAGGCTGCTCCATAGCCAGATCGTGCTGAGGAACCCAAGCGCCGGCACAACGGCGTACAGCAAGTAGTTCCTGGTGCCGCGCAACTTCTGGTCGACCAGGTAGTGCTTGATCACCGCCAGGTTCACCGCCGAGAACGCAAACAGCGCACCGAAGCTGATCATGTTGGCGACGGTATCCAGCGTGATGAACAAGGCAATCAGCGAGAACAGGCTGACCAGCACGATGGCCGTGGCGGGCACGCGCTTTTTCGTCACCAGCTTGCCGAGTACGCGGGGCAGCGCGCCGTCACGCCCCATGGCGAACAGCACCCGCGACACACTGGCCTGGGAGACCATCGCCGAGGCGAAGCAACCGGCGACATAGGTTGCGGTAAAGGCGGTCACCAGCAGTTCGCCGCCCACCCGGCGCATCACATCCACCGAGGCGGCATCCGGGTCGACGAAGCTGTTCCATTGCGGGAACACCATTTGCGCGAAATACGAAACCAGCAGGAACAGCAGTCCGCCGAACAGCGACACCACCATGATCGCTAACGGGATGGTGCGGCGTGGGTTGGGGGTTTCCTCGGCCATGGTCGACACCGCATCGAAGCCAAGAAACGACAGGCACAGCACCGCGGCGCCCGCCATGATCAGCGGCGCGCTGAAGCCTTCATGGTGGAATGGCGCCAGCAGCGACACGGGTGCGGACTGCTCGCTCAGGGTGTGCACCGACAACGCCACGAACACCACGATGAACACCAACTGAGCGACGATGAGTATCCAGTTGACCCGGGTGATGGACTCGATGCCCACCAGGTTCAGCGTGGTCACCAGGGCAATCGAGCCGAGCACCCACACGGCGGTCGGCACCCCGGGAAAACACTCGGACATGTAGATGCCGATCAGCAAATAGCTGAGCAACGGCAGGAAGATGTAGTCCAGCAACAGGGTCCACCCGGCGATGAAGCCGAAGTAAGCGCCAAACGCCTTTCGGGTGTAAGAGTAGACCGAGCCCGAATAGGGATGCGCCTGGACCATGCGCCCATAGCTGTAGGCCGTCAGCAGCATGGCGGCGAGAGTCAGCATGTAGGCGGTCGGCAAGTGGCCCTTGGTCATTTGGGTTACCAGGCCGTAGGTGGTAAACACCGCCAGCGGCACCATGTACGCCAGGCCGAACAGCACCAGCCCGATAAGACCCAGCGGCTGACGGAAGCGGCGGGACGAGGCGGCTTTGGGTGAGGATTGATGAGCGGGTGTATCGGTCACGTTTGTTATTGTATTCATGGGTGACTCCTGGAAATGGGGATGCAGGGCGTCGCGGCATTCGATGGCATCGATGCCGTTCAGCGTTGCCTGATGGAGGTTGCGCACCACCCCTCGCCTGGGGTGGCGCGCTGGTCACTTCAGAGTTTTCCCGCGATCCGTGCGGTGCGATCCACGGCGATGCGGGTCTTTTCAACCAGCTCGTCCAGCTCAGTGCGCGTGGCCACCAGTGCTGGCGCCATGATCATGCGGCCCAGCGTCGAGCGAATGATTACGCCCTCTTCGAAACCAAACGTGCGGCACTGCCAGGCCAGGTCATTTTCGTTCTCGAAGCGCTTGCGGGTGCTCTTGTCTTCAGCGAACTGCAAGGCCGCGAGCAGGCCCGTGCCCTGGATCTCGCCGATCATCGGGTGATTGCCAAACACTTCATGGAGGATTTTTTGCAGGTACGGTCCGGTGTCGTTCTTCACCTGGCGCACGATGCCTTCGTCCCGCAGCGCCTTGAGGTTGGCCAGCGCCACCGCCGCCGCCACCGGGTGCCCGGAATAGGTCAGCCCGTGGGCAAACACGCCGCCGCGCTCCACCAGCGCATCGGCCACGCGCTTGCTCAGCACCAGGCCACCCATCGGCAGGTAACCGGAGGTCAGGCCCTTGGCGATGGACAGGGTGTCGGGCTCGAAACCGAAGTGTTGATGGGCGAACCATTCGCCGGTACGGCCAAAGCCACCAATCACCTCATCGGCACACAGCAGCACATCGTATTGCCGGCAAATGCGCTGGATCTCGGGCCAGTAGCTTTCCGGCGGGAAGATCATGCCGCCCGCGCCCTGGAACGGCTCGGCGATAAACCCGGCGACGTTTTCAGCGCCCAGCTCGAGGATTTTCTCTTCCAGCTGCAAGGCGCAGCGGCGGCCGAACTCGGCAGGCGTCAGCTCACCGCCATGGGCGTACCAGTAGGGTTCGTCAATGTGTGCCACGTCGGGAATCAGGCCGCCCATCTCGTGCATGAACTTCATGCCGCCCAGGGCAGACGCCGCCAGCGTGGAGCCGTGATAACCATTCCAGCGCCCGATCATGATTTTTTTCTGCGGTTGGCCGACCACTTGCCAGTAACGGCGCACGGTACGGATCAGTACTTCGTTGGCCTCGGAGCCGGAGTTGGTGTAGATCACGTGGCTGTAGTGGCCCGGCAACAGGCTGAAGAGCAACTCCGACAGCTCGATCACCGCCGGGTGGGTGGTGTGGAAGAACATGTTGTAGTACGCCAACTGGTCCATCTGGGCGGCGGCGGCAGCGGTCAAGTCCCTGCGACCGTAACCCAGCTGGGTGCACCACAGGCCCGACATGCCGTCCAGGTAACGCTTGCCTTCGCTGTCCCACAGGTAAAGGCCCTCACCGCGCACCATCACCCGCGGGCCTTCGGCATTCAGCGCTTTTTGATCGACAAATGCATGGATGTGGTGGGCCGCATCCGACTTCTGGTAGTCCTCGGTCAGGCGGTTCAGTTGGGCGGGTACGTTCATGGTATTTCTCTCTTATTAGTAGTGACGCAAGGGCGAGCAACGCCGCTCAGCGGTGCTTGCTCATGTAGCTTTCAAGGGGGTCTTTGCTCAGCACTCCCTGGGCTTCGGCCAGCGAATCGATAAACAGGGCAAACAATTCCGATTGCGCGCCGATATCGAGCTTGGTGTAGATGTGTTTGCGGTGGGACTTGATGGTGTCTTCCGAGACGTCGAGGCGTTCGGCCAGCGAACGGGTGGAATGCCCGCGCAGGATCAGTTGGGCGATCCGGCATTCCCGCTCGGTCAATATCGACGAGCCGAAGTTGTTCAGCGCCGAGTGAATGCGCTGCTCCAGCAGGTTTTCGAATCGCGCCCCCTGGGCATCCAGGCCAACGAAATGCTTGCCCAGCACCGCCAGCACCCACGGCGCGATGCGTTTGAATTGGCCGGTGATGGTGGCGTCGAGCTTTTGCGTAAAGGCCAGCGACACCGCCAGGCTCGAGCCGTTGCTCGACTGCAGGATGTAGTTCAGCTCATCCTCCAGATGCGAGTGGCGGTAAAACGACTGGAAGTATTCGCTGAGCTCGAAGTGATCGGGGGCGACCTCGGCCAGCTCGTAACACCCGGAGCTGACGCCCTCCACACAGGCCCCGTAAAACGGGTCGAGCAGATAAAACCCCGACAGGTACTGGCGCACATTGCCTTGTGGCAACCATGGCCCGTCCAGCTCGAACAGCGCACTGGGCATGCCGCCGCGCGGGTAGAAATACAGCGTGGTGGCCTGGATCGGCTGGAGATAACCGAGAGCCTCGAACAAGGTCGCGGCGAACCCCGATTGCCCGATGCTATCGGTCACCCGGGCCATCTGTTCGAACCATTGCGCAGAAGAAAGCCGGTCGTTTTCCACTTCAAACACTCGCTGAAAGAACTGCAAGGATGGTTGCACACCCGCTCCATCCTCGAAATCACCCGATAGGGTGAGCCTGCATCCGATATTTATGCTCACTTCCCAGCTTAATAATATTTTATTAAAAACCGCGCTCCCCCTAGCCTTGAAGCCATGCCCAAGCTGAATCCAACTGCATTACGCAAGGACAGACACATGACTCAAGCAATAACAAAAACAGACACGCTGGTGGTGGGAGCCGGTCAGGCTGGCGTCGCCATGAGCGAGCACCTGAGCAAGCAAGGCGTGCCGCACCTGGTGCTGGAGCGCAGCCGTATCGCCGAGCGCTGGCGCACCGGCCGCTGGGACTCGCTGGTCGCCAACGGCCCGGCCTGGCATGACCGTTTTCCGGGCCTGGCCTTCGATAACGTCGCCCCCGATGGCTTTGCGCCGAAAGAGCGCGTGGCGGACTACTTCGAAGCCTATGCACGCAAGTTCAATGCACCGATTCGCACCGGCGTCGACGTGACCTCGGTGGTGCGCAATGTCGGTCGTCCTGGCTTTACCATCCACACCAGCGAAGGCGTGATCGAAGCCAACCGCGTGGTGGCGGCCACCGGGCCGTTTCAGAAGCCGGTGATTCCGGCGATTGCCCCTCAAGACAGCGCGCTGCACCAGATCCACTCCGCCGACTACCGCAACCCCGCGCAACTGCCGGCCGGCGCGGTGCTGGTGGTGGGGGCGGGTTCCTCCGGGGTGCAGATCGCCGATGAACTGCAACGCTCCGGGCGCCAGGTGTACCTGTCGGTGGGTGCTCACGACCGCCCACCGCGTGCCTATCGCAACCGCGATTTCTGCTGGTGGCTGGGCGTGTTGGGTGAGTGGGACCAGGCCGCGATGAAACCCGGCCGCGAGCACGTGACCATTGCGGTGAGCGGCGCCCACGGCGGCAAGACCATCGACTTCCGCGAGCTGGCCCAGCAAGGCATGACCCTGGTCGGCCTGACCCAATCCTTCAACGGCAGCGTTGCGAGCTTCCAACCCAACCTGGTGGAAAACCTGGCCCGCGGCGATGAGAACTACCTGGCCCTGCTGGATGCGGCGGATGCCTATATCGAGCGCAACGGCCTCGACCTGCCGCCAGAGCCCGAAGCGCGTCGCGTGTTCCCCGATGCCGAGTGCATCAAGCACCCGATCCTGGAACTGGACCTGGCCAAGGCCGGTATCACTTCAATCATCTGGGCCACCGGGTTTGCCGTGGATTACAGCTGGCTGAAGGTCGATGCATTTGACGCCGCCGGCAAGCCACAGCACCAGCGCGGCGTGGCCAGCGAGTCGGGCATCTACTTCCTCGGTTTGCCATGGCAGTCGCGCCGGGGTTCGTCGTTTATCTGGGGGGTGTGGCATGACGCCAAGTACGTGGCCGACCATATCGCCATCCAGCGTCAATACCTTGAATACCGCGAGCCCGCACCGGTTGTTCACACCTCACCTGTCAGCGCCTGATCACTTTTTTCTGGAGTTTTTTTGATGCCTACTCACACTCGCATCCGCATGTTCAACACCAAGGAAACCTACCCTAACCAGAGCCTGGACAATGACCTGTGCCAGGCCGTACGCGCCGGCAACACGGTGTATGTACGGGGCCAGGTGGGCACCGATTTCGACGGCAACCTGATCGGCCTTGGCGACCCGCGCGCGCAAGCCGAACAGGCAATGAAAAACGTCAAGCAACTGCTGGAAGAGGCCGGCAGCGACCTGAGCCACATCGTCAAGACCACCACCTACCTGATCGACCCGCGCTACCGCGAGCCGGTGTACCAGGAAGTCGGCAAGTGGCTAAAAGGCGTGTTCCCGATCTCCACCGGGTTGGTGGTTTCGGCCCTGGGCCAGCCACAGTGGCTGATGGAAATCGACGTGATTGCAGTCATCCCCGAGTAATCCAAGGAGGCACGACATGACCTTTTCAATCGTCGCCCGCTGCGCGGAAACCGGCCAGATGGGCATTGCCATCAGCTCATCGAGCATCGCCGTAGGCGCCCGCTGCCCATGGCTGCGGCCCGGCGTGGGTGCGGTCTCGACCCAGAACATCACCCTGCCCGCCCTCGGCCCGGACGTACTCGATCTATTGGAGCAAGGTCTTGCCCCTGCCGATGCCGTAGACAAGGCCCTGACCCGCAACGGCTACAGCCAATACCGGCAACTGACGGCGATTGATCACCTCGGGCGCACGGTGCATTTCAGCGGCAACGAAACCCTTGGCACCCACCATGCGGTGTCGGGCGAACAGTGCGTGGCCGCCGGCAATATGCTCGCCGACCGCGCGGTGATCGAGGCGATGGTCAAGGCCTTCGAGCAAGGCGAAGGCCAACTGGCAGACCGCCTGCTGGCCGCGATGCATGCGGCCATTGCCGCCGGGGGCGAAGCCGGGCCGGTGCATTCCGCCGCGCTGGTGGTGGTGGGCGAGCTGACCTGGCCGATCATCAACCTGCGGGTGGATTGGGCCGACGAGCAGCCGATCGCCGAGCTGCAAAAGCTCTGGGACGCCTACCGTCCACAGGTGCAGGACTACATCGACCGCGCCCTCGCCCCGGACCGCTCCCCTGGCTACGGCGTGGCCGGAGACGACCGATGAGCACCAGCCGCGAACTGCTGCAGGCGCTGGTGGGGTTTGATACCACCAGCCGCGAATCCAACCTGAAGCTGATCGAGTTCGTGCGCGATTACCTGGCAGGGTTCGGCGTGCCTTGCGAGTTGATCTACAACGATGAGCGCAGCAAGGCCAATCTGTTCGCCACCCTCGGCCCGGCGAATGTG
The DNA here is from genome assembly GCF_013386835.1 of Pseudomonas sp. IPO3774. Taxonomy (NCBI): domain Bacteria; kingdom Pseudomonadati; phylum Pseudomonadota; class Gammaproteobacteria; order Pseudomonadales; family Pseudomonadaceae; genus Pseudomonas; species Pseudomonas sp. IPO3774. The sequence goes on along the minus strand of NZ_JACAQY010000011.1, from coordinate 80,818 downwards.
CCCGGGATTGTGCTGTCGGGGCACACCGATGTGGTGCCGGTAGATGGCCAGCCGTGGACGTTGCCGCCGTTTGAGTTGACCGAACGCGACGGCAAGCTGTTTGGCCGGGGCACGGCGGACATGAAGGGCTACATCGCCTGTGTACTGGCGCTGGTGCCGGCCTTGGCAAGCGCAGACTTGCGCATGCCGGTGCACATCGCCCTGTCCTACGACGAGGAAGTCGGCTGCCTTGGGGTGCGTTCGTTGCTCAAGGTGCTGGAACAATGGCCGGTGAAACCGCTGCTGTGCATTATCGGCGAGCCCACCGAGTTGAAGCCGGTGCTGGGCCATAAAGGCAAGCTCGCCATGCGCTGTGAAGTGCATGGTGAGGCCTGCCATTCGGCGTATGCGCCCCAGGGCGTGAATGCGATCGAGTATGCGGCCGAGTTGATTGGTGAGCTGGGGCGAATCGGCCAGCGGCTCAAGGTGCATCAGGACGAGCGCTTTGACCCGCCGTTCAGCACCGTGCAAACCGGGGTAATCTCCGGGGGCAAGGCGTTGAATATCGTACCTGCCGATTGCCGTTTTGACTTTGAAGTGCGCGCCCTGCCCTCGATGGACCCGGGTGAAGTGGCCGAGGAGCTGCAAGCCTATGCGATGCAGCAGGTGTTGCCGCGGATGCAGGCGGTGAGCCGGCAGAGTGCGATTCGCTTCAGTGAGTTGTCGGCGTACCCAGGGCTGGCCACCGACCAGCGCAGCCAGGCGGCGGAGCTGATTGCGGCGTTTTGCGGCTCGCGGGAATTTGGCACCGTGGCGTTCGGGACCGAGGGTGGGTTGTTTGATGCGGCGGGCATTCCGACGGTGGTGTGCGGGCCTGGGAGCATGGACCAGGGGCATAAGCCGGATGAGTTTGTGAGTGTTGCGCAACTGAAGGCTTGCGATGCCATGTTGTTGCGCATGCTCGACTCGATTCGCGCCTGAAACGCGGGCCAAATGTGGGAGCGGGCTTGCTCGCGAATGCGGTGCGACAGTCACCCGATGTATTGACTGATCCACCGCTTTCGCGAGCAAGCCCGCTCCCACATTTTAGTTCTGTGTCTAACCTAACAACCGCGCCAGCTCTTCCCGGCAATACTCCACAAACAACTGCACCGGCTTGGTCAACGGCGCCCGCCGCAACCACACCGCCGACAATCCCGACCCCGTCACCGTCTCCGCCAACGGCACGCACACCAGTTTCTGCCCGTCATAGGAATACGGCGAAAACGGCTTGGTCACCAGGATCGAAAACCCGAACCCGCGCCCCACCATCCCGCGCACCATCTCGATCGACGGCGAACTGAAGACAATATTCGGCGTCAGCCCACGCTCTTCAAAGATGCTTACGAAGTACGTCCGGCTCGGCAGCACATCCAGCAAAATCATCGGTTCCAGCACCAAGTCCGCCAACGACACCTTGGCCTGCTGCGCAAACCGGTGATCCGCCGGCAGCAACGCATAGGGTTGCTGCGGCGGCATCAGCGGCGTGGTCTCGATGGCGCTGCCAAGGTCATGCTCAAACAGCATCGCCACATCGATACTGCCGGCCGTCAGCGCCTGCACCAGTTCCTGTTGTTCGCCATCGCGCAGACGGATTTCCACCCCCGGCCAACGCTCCCTGAAACCGGCAATCAAGCGCGGCAAATACAGCGGTGCCACGGTTTCGAAGCAACCGATATCGATCTGCCCCGCCACCACGTCATTGTCTGCCAGGGCGTTCTGCTCAAACTCATGGGCCACCCGCAGCAGCTCCAGGGCTTTACGATAGAACCGCGCACCGCTTGGCGTCAGCGACACCCCTTGGGCGTGATGGCGGATAAACAGCTGCACACCGAAGCTGTCTTCCAACTGCTTGATGGCCGTCGACACCGACGGTTGCGCGATATAGAGCTTGCGCGAGGCCTCTGCCACGCTGCCGCACTCGGCCGTGGTTACAAAATATCTGAGCTGGCGCAGGTTATAGGCAGCCATCGGGACCTCCATAAACGTGGGATTTCGCCCCAAACAAGTGCGTGAAAATCGGCTTTTTCACACTGATTCAAGTGCATGCAACATACCGGAGCAAAAAACCCCGCGAGATATTATTTTTAAGGTCTATAGCAACAAACTTACTAATTTACCTCCCTGTGACCATTGCACATGATCACTCCAACAACAAAAGCGACGCACACGCGCCGCCCAGCGAAGTACGTCAACGTACTCACCTTGCCTTGGAGCTCGTCATGGTTACCACTGCAACATCCTCCGCCCCGCTTATCGAAAAACACACGATTGGATACGTGCCCCCGGAAGATCGCCACGGAAAGGTAAGAGACCTGTTCACCCTGTGGTTCGGCGGCAACATTGCGCCGTTGCCCATCGTCACCGGCGCGCTGGCCGTGCAACTGTTCGGCCTGAACCTGGTGTGGGGCATCATCGCCATCCTCGTCGGCCACCTCGTCGGCGGCGTGCTGATGGCGCTGCACTCGGCCCAGGGCCCGCAGATGGGCATCCCGCAAATGATCCAGAGCCGCGCCCAGTTCGGCTCCCTCGGCGCACTGCTGGTGGTGGTGATCGCCGGCGTGATGTACATCGGCTTCTTCGCCTCCAACATCGTACTGGCGGGCAAATCCCTGCACGGCGTCGTCGACGTGATCCCGGTACCGGTAGGCATCGTCATCGGCGCCATCGGCTCGGGGATCATCGGCATCATCGGCTACCGCTTTATCCACGTCCTCAACCGCATCGGCACCTGGGTGCTGGGCGCGGGCATCGTGCTGGGTTTCGGCTACATCTTCACCCATGTGCAAACGGCCGACTTCCTGACACGCGGTAACTTCAACATTTCCGGCTGGCTGGCCACCGTGTCGCTGGCCGCGCTGTGGCAAATCGCGTTTGCGCCGTACGTTTCGGACTATTCGCGCTACCTGCCGGCGGATGTGCCGGTGGCGTCGACCTTCTGGACCACCTATCTGGGCACCGTGCTCGGTTCCAGCCTGTCGTTCATCTTTGGTGCGGTTGCGGTACTGGCTACGCCGGTGGGCATGGACACCATGGACGCAGTCAAACTGGCGACCGGCTCCATTGGCCCGCTGATGCTGTTGCTGTTCCTGCTCAGCGTGATCAGCCACAACGCACTTAACCTGTACGGCGCCGTGCTGTCATTGATCACCCTGGTACAGACCTTTGCCTACCGCTGGATCCCGACCGCCAAGGCGCGTGCCGTGATCTCGGTGCTGGTGCTGGCGGCGTGCTCGATTGCGGCGGTGTTTGCGTCGAAGGATTTTATCGGGCACTTCGTGGACATGGTGCTGGTGCTGCTGGTGGTACTGGTGCCGTGGACGGCGATCAACCTGATCGACTTCTATGCGATCCATAAGGGCAAGTACGACATCGGTTCGATCTTTCGCGTGGATGGAGGGATCTACGGGCGGTACAACCCCCAGGCGCTGGTGGCCTATGCGGTGGGGATTGTGGTGCAGATTCCGTTTATGAATACGCCGCTGTATGTCGGGCCGATTTCGGCGCATATCAACGGGGCGGATTTGTCCTGGTTGGTGGGGTTGGTGGTGACGTCGCCGTTGTATTTCTGGTTGGCGAGTCGGGACAGTGCGTATAAGCGTCGGTTGGAGGGGGGGAAGTTGGTGGGTGGGGTTTAATAGAGCCTGGCTCAGTTACGAGAAAACCCGCATTTGCGGGTTTTCCAGTTATCCGGCTTGGCGAATATTGATGGTGCCAGGAAGGCCGCCATCGCGGCCTCGCTAAAGCTCGACGGCTCCCACAGGGGGTCGGTGGTGTGAGTGGGTTTTGTGTTCGGCGGTGCTGTCGGGGTGTTCTTTCTTTATCATGGGGGCCGTCGTTCAACTTCTCCGGTAACCCAATGCACGCCCTCACCTTCCGTAACGCCAACCCCGCAGACGCCAACCGTTGCTACGAGATCGAAATCTCGGCCTACGAAGGCGATGAAGCCGCGACCCTGGGAAAGATCGCCACGCGCATTGCGCTGTACCCGCAAGGCTTTCTGATTCTGGAGGCGGATGGTGTTGTGGTCGGTTTCATCAACTGCGGTTGCGCCGATGAAGTGGTGATGTCGGATGAGGCCTTCAAGGAGTTGGTCGGGCATTCAGCCGATGCGCCGAATGTGGTGATCATGTCGGTGGTGGTGGATCCCGCCCAGCAAGGCAAGGGCTACTCCACGCGCTTGATGACGGAGTTCGTGCAGCGCATGCAGGCGATGGGCAAGAAGACCATTCACCTGATGTGCAAGGACCGGCATGTGGAGCTGTATAAGCGCATGGGCTATCGCTATGTGCAGCCGTCGGCGTCGGACCATGGCGGGATGGCGTGGCATGAGATGGTGATGGATCTATGAAGCCGCATCTGATTGAGGTCGGCGACCAGCCAGACGCCAAAGCCGAGCAGCTCCTGGGCAGCGGCCTCGCCGCCTTCAACGAGCACGTCACCGGGTCCAATGACCGACGTCCGTTGACGGTGCTGATCAAGGATCCCGACACCGGTGAAACCCTCGGCGGCATCACCGGAAAAACCAGCCTCGGCATGGCCTTTCTCGACCTGTTTTATCTGCCCGAGGCCCTGCGTGGCTCAGGCCTGGGCACAACGCTGCTGAAAGCATTCGAAGACGAAGCCCGTCATCGTGGCTGCCGCTCGGCGATGCTGTACACCCTCAGTTTCCAGGCCCCGGAGTTTTACGAGAAGAATGGCTGGGTGCGGTTTGGTGAAATCCCGTGCGACCCGGAAGGCAGCAGCCGGGTGTTCCTGAGCAAAATGCTCTGAGGAACTTACTTCACTCGATGTCGAACATACGCTCAATCAGCTTTATCGCCTGACGCCCATCCGCCGCATACAACCCAGCTAGCGCTTGTTGATCCGAAAGCCGGTGCAAGTCGAAGTGGTTGTAGAACGCTTGGCCGGTGCGCTGCGATTCAAAATGACTCGCCTCAAGAAGGCGCAGGAACTCCAGATAAGCCAACTTCTCCAGTGCGAGGCGCTCAGCCATCACCCTGTCCTTCCAACGGAAAAATGACTTCCTGAGTATCCAGGTTCTTGATCGTCGAGTACGTGCGGTACTCCACGCTGTAGGCACCCGGGTAGCCCTTGGTGCTGGCGGTCATGCGGAAGGTCACGACATACCGCTGGCCCCCGGCAAACACCACATCATCGGCGCCTTTGTTGCAGAAGGCGCCGCCGGTGCCCAAGGCGTTCATCGACACGTTGCACCAGCGCAATGAATGCTTGCCCGGAGCCAACTTGAGCGCCTGTTCACCGGACACATCAAGGATTGAACGTCGACCGGCGCCCGGGAGCGCAACGCCGTCTACTTCCGTGGCCAACACCAAGCGGTGAAACGGCACGCCCAGTTCACGTACCCGGAACGTTTCGAAGTACACCAGCGCTGCATTCGGGTGGTTGTCGGAGAGGTCGACCGGTTGCATTTTTTCCGGGGCCCAATCGCCTTGGTAGTTCTTGTAGTGGTAGTCGGAACAGGCGCCGAGCAGCGGGAATACACAGGCAACGGCGAGCTTTAACACTTTCATCGGATAAACGGTCCTTGTGAGCGATGACATCATATCGACATTATTTCGATTTTCTTAAGTGCAATTGCTCACGCGTTAAGACTGAAGTCTTTTACCAAACAGCCGATTTTCATGGGTTTCATTCTGGAACGTATACGTAGGCGCCCCCAGTAGCTCATAACCACGACGCGGGTAAAAACCCAGCGCCCGCTCGTTGCCGACCCACACCGTCGCCCACAACAAAGAAGCGCCACCCTGCCCTGCGCGCTGTTCAGCCGCTTGCAGCAAACGGTAGCCGAGTCCGAGCCCGGTAAACCGTTCCTGGATGTAGAGCCGCTGCAACTCCGCCGGTTTCGGGGTTGAGATCAGCGCATGGCCGGTGTCCATCGCCACCTGGGCAAACCCCACCAGATGCCCGTTGGATTCAGCGACGATGATGGCCGTGCCCGGCTGGGCGATCAGCGCGGAAATCGTCTGGGGCGAAAACGCTTGCAGCGCCTCGGCGGCGATTGAGTCGCGAATGCCTTCGGTGGCGTAAGTATCGAGAAAAACCTGCATGCCCAGCACACCAACGCATAACGCGTCTTCAGGCCGTGCATCGCGGATAAGCATGTCGGGAAGCATTCGAGGGGTACTCTCAAAATCAGCAAAGGCAACGTTTTAACACAACTGCACATCTCTTCAATTGCCAGCCTGAATTTGCCCCAGTAGGGTTGTCGCTTCCCCCGCCAACAGGAGCCAGCAATGACCTGGTTTTCAGATCCCGACGCTGTCGCCCGCTACGCCGAAGGCCCGGTGAGGCTGGTGCCGGGTTTCGAGTCCTTGCAGCGCATGAGCACGCTGCTGCTGCGCGAAAGCGTCCCAGCCACCGGCAAGGTATTGGTACTCGGTGCAGGCGGCGGCCTGGAGTTGAAGAAGTTTGCCGACAGCCAGCCCGAGTGGCAGTTTGTGGGGGTGGACCCGTCTGCCGAGATGCTGAAGCTGGCCGAGGCCACCTTGGGTCCGCTGATGGCCCGGGTGCAGTTGCATGAAGGCTATATCGATACCGCGCCCGAGGGGCCGTTCGATGCCGCCACGTCCTTGCTGACCTTGCACTTCATCCCGGCCGAAGAGCGTCTGCAAACCCTGAAAGAGCTGTGGCGGGGCTTGTCGCCGGGCGCGCCTTTGATTGCGGCGCATCACAGCTTCCCCCAATCCTCGCCAGAGGAAAAAGCGCGCTGGCTGAAGCGTTATGCGGCCTATGCGGTGGATTCCGGCGTACCGGCTGAAGATGCGCAGCGGGCGATTACCGCCATCAGCAGCCACTTGCCGGTGCTGTCACCCAACGACGATGAAGCGCTGCTACGGGAGGCAGGCTTCGAAGGTGTGGAACTGTTCTACGCGGGCTTCAGCTTCAAGGGCTGGATTGCCTACAAGCCCGCCTAGCTTCCGGGGGAGGCTTACCAACTCCCCGACGCCCCACCCCCACCACTGGAACCACCACCACCCGATGAGCTGCTGCTGGAACTGGAACTCGAACCGGAGGAGCTGGAGCCCCCACCCGACCCCGACCCCGACCCGCCGCTGATACCGTGGGCAAAGATGAACAGCGCCGCGAACGAAGCGAATGGGAACGCCAACAGCCATCCCGTGGCGCCCTTGTCAATCAATGCCCCAGCGACCCCGTACAACACCAGCACCGCCAACAGCCGCGCGATAAAGCCCACCTGGCTCTCTTGCCACATGCTCTTCATCACCAGGAACAGGCCGAGATACAGGCCCAGGACCAGCAACCCTGCGAATGGATAAGCCAGCCAGTGAATAAGGGATATCTCGCGCACGAAGTTATCGGTCAGCAGCACGCCGGCGATATAGCCCAACAGCACCAGCACGGTGTAAAACGCCGCCCTCGCCTGCCACAACGCGCCGAAAGTAGCGCCACCGATCAGCATGCACAGGGGCAGCAACAGCAAATAGACCGGCCAGTCCTTGCCGCCCGCAACCGCGACCAGCACCACGGTGACACCGACCACCGCCATCAGGGCCCGGCGCCAAGGGAGTTTTTCGGCCCCCATCAATACCCCGACCACCCCGCCAAACATGAATGCCAGGAGTACCGCATACGCTTCAGGCGGGAAACCGGCCTTGGCCACCTCGGGCAAATTGCCCCCGTCCACCAACAGTGTCAGGTCGTCCACCGCCTGCTGCACGCCGCCTGCGTAATCGCCCTGGCGAAACGCCGGGGTGATGTGTTCCTCGATGATGCGGTGGGCCAGCAGGTCGGTGACCACGCCCTCCAGGCCGTAACCGACTTCGATCCGAACCTTGCGATCGTCTTTCGCCACCAGCAGCAGGATGCCGTCGTTGACGTCCTTGCGCCCCAGCTTCCAGGCACGGAACAGTTGGTTGGCGAAGTCCTCGATGCCAACGCCCTGGGTGCTCGGCAGCAGCATCACTGCCACCTGTGCGCCCTTGCGTTGTTCCAGACCGGCGAGTTGCGTGGTCATACGCGATTGAGTGGCAGCGTCGAGGGTTTGGGTCAGGTCGATCACGCGCTGGTCCAGCGCAACCGTGACCGGCGCCGGGGGAACGGTATCGGCCCACACTTGCGAGCCGGAAACGATCAGCAGCAAGCCCAAGACACATTGCCGTAGGAACACCATCATGTTTTGTTACCTGAAGTTTCATCCTGAATCGGCCGACTTTACCCTATCGACGCTATAAACAGGTGACCCGACGCCACCGACTATCTAGACTTACGCCACCCCCACACACGCCCTACACGAGAACGCCATGGACCTTCAGCAGCGCAACAACGTCAGGGTGTATGGCAGCGGTCCCTCGACCCTGGTTTTCTCCCATGGCTTCGGGTGTGATCAAACCATGTGGAATTATCTGTTTCCTCATTTCACCGGGCGTTTCCGTGTGGTGCTGTATGACCTGGTGGGGGCTGGCCAGTCCGACCTGGGCGCGTACGACAGCGAAAAATACAGCTCACTCGCCGGCTACGCCCATGACTTGGGCGAGATTGTTGATGAATACGCCGTGGGCCCGGTGGTGCTGGTGGGGCACTCCGTCAGCGCGATGATCGGCGCCCTGGCCGATCGCCAGGCGCCCGGAACAATCGCCGCCCATGTGATGATCGGTCCTTCGCCGTGCTATATCGATTCCGGCGACTACACGGGCGGGTTCACCCTCGATGATATCCATTCATTGCTCGATACCCTCGACAGCAATTACCTCGGCTGGTCCAGCACCATGGCCCCGGTAATCATGGGCGCACCCGGGCAACCGGCCCTCGGCGAAGAACTGACCAACAGTTTCTGCCGCACCGAGCCCGACATCGCCAAGCGCTTCGCACGGGTGACGTTCCTGTCGGACAACCGCCAGGACATCGCCGGCCTGATGACCCCCACCCTGATTCTGCAATCCACCGACGACTTGATCGCACCGGTCTGCGTGGGTGAATACCTGCACGCGGAGTTGCCCGCCAGCACGTATTGCCTGGTCGATAACGTGGGGCATTGCCCGCACATGAGTGCACCTGGGGCCTGCTCAGTGGCCATGGACAGTTTCCTGTTGCCATGGGTAGGTGCCGATGCCAGCCGATAACCTGTCGTTGCCGGATGCTCAACGTTTGTTCGACGGCGCGCCCTGCGCCTTGGTGGTGACCCGGGAAGACGGCACCATCGTGCAGGCCAACCAGTGCTTCAGCGACTGGACCGGCTTCAGCGTCGAGGAGTTGAAGGAACGACGGTTCCAGGACCTGCTGACGATGGGCGGGCGGATCTTCCATCAGACGCACCTGGCGCCGCTGATGAAAATGCAAGGCTCCATCGCCGAAGTGAAACTCGACCTGCTGCACCGTGACCGGCGCACCGTCACGGTATTGCTCAACGGCGTCAGGCACGAACATGCCGGTATTGCCTACAACGAACTGGCCCTTTTCGGCACCACCGACCGCGACAAGTACGAGCGCGAACTGCTCAACGCCCGCAAACTGGCTGAAGCCTTGCTGCAGGAAAAGACCGCCGCTGAAGTCGCGCTGCATCAGGCCCAGGCCGAACTGAGCAGCGCCTATGAAATCGCCCAGCGCCGGGCGCTGTTTGCCGAGCAGATGGTCGCGATTGTCAGCCATGACCTGAAGAACCCGCTTACCGCGATCAAGATGGCCTCGGAGTTCCTCGCCCGTGGCGAGCGCAGCCCCAAGGAGCGCCAACTCCTGGGGCATATCGGCCTGTCCACCGAACGGGCGCAGCGGATGATCGCCGACTTGCTGGACTTCACCCAGGCCAGAGTCGGCCAGGGCATCAGCATCAATCCCGTAGCACTCGACCTGCACGCCGTCACCCGTGACAGTCTCGACGAGTTGCAAGTGGCGTTCCCCACGGCGACCCTCGAACATCACGCCACGGGCAGCGCCCGCACGTTCCTGGATGCCGACCGCATACAACAAATCATCGGCAACCTGGTGGCCAACAGCGTGGCGTACGGCGACCTGCAACAGCCGATTACCGTCACCTCGCACCAGGACGCACAAGAGAGCCGGCTCTCGGTGCATAACCAGGGGCCGGCGATTCCCGAAGCGTTGATGGCTGGCTTGTTTGAGCCCATGACCCGAGGCACGGAGCAGGACAGTGAGGTGCGTAGCGTTGGCCTGGGGCTGTTTATCGTGCGGGAAATCGCCAAGGCCCATGATGGAGGTGTTTCGGTGAGCTCAAACCCGGACCGGGGCACTACCTTCAGTGTGCACTTTCCATTGCGCCACCCATGAGCGCGGCAGCCACAGTGCCGTGAACAACGGTTTGGACAGCCCCCGTCAACACCACGCCGCCGTGCCCGTCCCACTGCACTGTCAGGGTACCGCCATCGCATTGCACGTCGACGGTGTCATCCAGCAGCCCTCGACGAATCCCGTTGACCACCGCGCCACAACAGCACGAGCCCGAGCCTTGCGGGATGCCGCCGCCCCGCTCCCAGATGCGCAGGCGGATATGGCTGCGATCCAGCACTTGCACGAAATGCACGTTGGTGTTGTTGGGGAACAGCGGGTGGGTTTCCAACGACGGCCCAAGCGTCGCGATATCGACCGCCGCCAGGTCGTCGACAAAGAAGGTGCAATGCGGGTTGCCCATGCTGCACGCCGCCGGGTCGCCCTCCAGCGGCAAGCGTTCGGTGTCCATCGCCTGCGCCAGCGGAATTTTTTCCCAGCCCAATGAAGGCAGCCCCATGTCCACCGACACCCGCTGTCCCGATTCGCGCACGCACGTCAGCAGCCCCCGGTTGGTTCGCAGCACGAGGGTGGCAGTGCCGGCTTCGCGCATCAGCATGTCTGCAACCCCGCGGGTGGCGCTGCCGCAGGTGTCGAGCGGGGTGCCGTTGGGGTTCCAGAATGTGATACGGGCGGCCGCGTCAGTGCAGTCGAGCACCACGGCCAATTGATTGAAGCCGATGCCGCGATGACGGTCACCCAGGCGGCGGGCGATTTCAGCGGTGATCGGGTCATCCTGGCCGCGCCGGTCGATCACGATGAAATCATCACCGTGGGCGTGCATCTTCACGAACTGCAAAGTCATGGGGCGTCCTGTTCTCGACCGGGCAAGGCCTGCAAGGATAGAGGGCTGGCGGGTATTTCATCAAATTCCCATCACGGGCATGGTAGCGTGACTTTGCCCCGCCCGGGTCAATCCATCCCTGAGGAACAGCATGCTCCAACGCCCTCTGCACACCGTGGCCCTCGCCGCGCTGCTCGCCGCGTTCGCCAACGCCGCCTTTGCCGCGCCCCAGGTCCTGAGTGCCTGCCAGCCCGCCACCTCGAATCCGACCTCCAAATCGCTGCTGGCGGCTGCCCAGCGCCACCTCGGCGACCAGCCCGACGCCCTGCCCCATCTGCACACCGAAGGTACCCTGCCGAACCACGGCATCCGCGAGCAAAGCATCGCCGCCGAGAAGGATTGGCCAGTCATGCGCCAGGCGGCCCTGGCCTGGCGCCTGAGCCGTGACACGCGCTACCTCAAGCAAGTGGATGACTACCTGAGCGCGTGGGCCAGCACCTACCAGCCGGACTTCAACCCGATCGACGAAACCAACCTCGACATGCTGATCAGCGCCTACGCCCTCACCGCCAGCGACCTTCGCCCCCAGACCCGCGATGCCACCCGCGCGCTGCTGACCAACCTGGGCAATGGCTATATCGAGCGCATCAAGCAGTTCCACGGCGAAAAGAAAGCCACCAACACCAATAACTGGCAGAGCCACCGCGTAAAACTGGTCACGGTGGCCGCCGCCGCACTGGGCGACCGCGAGATGCTCGAACAGGCCTTCCAGCTGTTCCGGCAACAGATCAACGACAACGTACTGCCCGACGGCTCGGTGAGCGACTTCCAGGACCGTGACGCCCTGCACTATGTGGTCTACGACCTGGAGCCGCTGGTGCAGGCGGCGCTGGCGGCCAAGCCCTACGGCATTGGCGGCAACTGGCTGGACGTCACCGCGCCCCACGGTGGCTCGCTGAGCGAAGCACTGGACTGGCTGGCGCCGTATGCCAAAGGCCAGCGCAGCCACGAAGAGTTCGTGCATACCCACGTGCAGTTCGACCGGGACCGGGCCCGCGTAGGTGAGCCTGGCTACAGCGGCGAATGGAACCCGAAAAGCAGCAATACGCTGTACTGGCTGGCGGCGCAGTTGGACGCCCGGTATCTGCCAGTGGCCGAACAACTCGCGCCCAAGCCTTCGGACTGGATCAGCGCCTGTTATTTGAAGTGAGTCGCCCGGTAGACTGAGCCGACTCACCCCTTCGAAGGATCGACCATGCTTATTGTGTTCAGCGGCCTGCCCGGCACTGGGAAGACCACGATTGCCAAGGCCCTTGCCGGCCAATCCGGCGCCGTGTATCTGCGCATCGACACCATCGAGCAGGCCATCCGCGATGCAGGGGTTCTGGAGCAAGGTGTGGGCAGCAGCGGTTACCAGGTGGCCAATGCGCTGGCGTTGAGCAACCTGTTGCTGGGCCGCACGGTTGTCGTCGATTGCGTTAACCCGGTGGCTGAAAGTCGTCAGGCGTGGCGCGACACTGCGCTAAGCGCCGGTATGCCGCTGGTGAATATCCAGGTGGTGTGCTCCGACCCACACGAACACCAACGCCGCGTGGAATCACGCACCAGCGATATTCCGGGGCTCACGCCGCCCACCTGGCAGTCCGTCCTGGCCCATGAATATGAGCCATGGGCCGAGTCGCCATTGACCGTCGATACGGCGCGCTTGCCTCCCCATGAGGCGCTGACGATGATCAACGCTCAGCTAAGCGCCTAGAGCGCACTCTCCATCGCTTTCATCAACACCGGGTCGCGCCCGTAAATGTCCGGCGCGTAGAGCAACGCGCCCTTGCCATCGACCTGCACCGTCCAGTACCCCAACAACACGGGTACCGGCGTCGCGAGCCGGAACTCGTGGGTGGTTTCCGTCGCCAGCAATTCTTCGGTGCGGATCTTCTCCGCCGGGCTCACCAGGAAGTCGCGCAACAGCAGCGGCTGCTCAACCCTCACACATCCCGAACTGAAGGCCCGCGGGCCCTTGGAGAACAGCGGCTGGCTCGGCGTGTCGTGCAGGTACACCGAATACGGGTTGGGAAAGCGCAGCACGATCCGGCCCAGCGGGTTGCGCGGGCCGGCGCCCTGGCGCAGCAGGATGTTGCCGGGGTGCGACCAGTCGACCTGTTCCGGTGCCAGCGGGTTGCCCTGGCTGTCGAGCACTTGCAGGTTCTGCTGGCGCAGGTATTCGGGGTTCAGGCGGATCGCCGGCAGCTTGTCCTCGCGCATGATGGTGGGCGGGATGGTCCAGGTGGGGTTCAGGGTCAGCCGGGTGATGCGCGACTTCAGCAGCGGCGTCTGGCGGTCGGCGCGGCCGACTTGCAGGCGGGTTTGCCACACGGGCACGCCGCCCTGGTAGAAGCTCAGTTGCGCCGCTGCCACGTTCACCAGCACGCCCTCGGGTTCCAGGTCCCGGGACAGCCAGCGAAACCGTTCAAGGTTGATGCGCAATTGTTCGCGGCGAATCGCCGGGCTGATGTTCAGCTCGGTGACCGTGCCGGGGCCGATCACGCCGTCGGCTTGCAGGGAATGGCTTTGCTGGAAGGTCTTGACCGCGTTGACCAACTCGCCACGGTATTGCGTCCCCGCGGAGGTGGCGCTCAGGTAGCCGCCATTGACCATGCGCCGCGCCAGTTGCGGCACTCGCGAATCGTCCATGCCGGGGCGCAACAGCGGGCCGCTGGCCACGGCTTGCCAATGCTGCAACGGTTGCTGGCGCAAGGCGGCGTAGGCACTGCGCAGGCCAAGGTATAGCGGCGCGCTCGGGCGGGCCTGGTCGAAGGCTTGGGCGACGTTCTGCATGCCGGCCTCGGCCATGGCCAGCAATTGGGTGTCGGGGTCCGGGGCCGGTTGCGAATGCCAGACGGGCTCGAAGCGCGACTGCTGCAAGCGGCCGAAATGCAGGTCCTGCAGGGCTTGCAGGTACTGCTGGCTGGTACCGATATCGATGCACAGCACGTTCCCCGTGGCATCCGCCGGGGGCAGTCTATAGTGAGTCGGGTCCAGGCCATCGTCGGCCAGCAACTGCAGTTGGGCTAGCAATGCGGCGCGGCGATCCCCCTCGGACCACAGCACCACGTCGCCCTGCTGCTGATAAAACGCCTGCAAACGCGCCAAGGAAGGCGCATCGACCTGCCCGGCCGGGCCTGGGCAAACGGTCGACAATTGCGAGAGCGCCAATTGCACCGGGGCCGGCGACACCACCAACAGGTCTTCGGCTGTCGCGACCAGCGGTGCAACGAGCAGGCAAATGCTCAAGTAACATGCGTGTTTTTTGAACAATCGCTTAGCTCCCATCCACGGCGGAGATGCTTTATACATGCTGACCTTTTGCTGCCGACTCGGCCTGATCATCTCGACCTTTGCCTCGCTGAGCACCGTTGCGCTCGCAGACACGGGTAAACCTCTTACTCTGTATAGCAGCCTCGCCCACGCCGCTCCAGAACTCAACCCCGATGTACTGAAAAGAGCCTTGAGCGCCATGCAATGCGCGGTGGGCAATGGCATCGAACAGTCCGACCGGCTGGCGGTGATCGACTATTCCCAACCTTCGACCGCTCGTCGCCTATGGATCTTCGACCTGCGCAAGAAGACATTAGTGCTGCGGGATTTGGTGGCCCACGGACAAAAATCCGGGGAAAACTTCGCCACCCAGTTCTCCAACCGTGAAGGCAGTTACCAGTCCAGCATTGGCTTGTTCCGCACCCAGGAGAGCTACGAAGGCGCCCACGGCTACTCGCTGCGCATGGACGGCCTGGAGCCGGGTTTCAATGACCGTGCACGGGACCGCGCCATCGTGATCCATGCCGCCGACTATGTAAGCCCGTTGTGGAGCAAGCGCGAAGGCCGTATCGGCCGCAGCCAGGGCTGCCCCGCCGTACGCCCGCAGGTAGCGCGCCAGGTGGTGGACAAACTCAAGGACGGCCAGTTCATGTTTTCCTGGTACCCCGACCAGCGCTGGCTGAAGTCCTCGGCTTACCTCAACTGCAAGCCGCGCCAGATGGCGAGTGCCGGTACGGTCAAAGGCGGTTGATGCTCTCGCTGTTGCCGTGCACCATGCGGCTCACGCCACCAGGAACTCCACCGTGTTCCTGGGCTTGATGAGAGAGAGAACCTGAGATGCTTTTACATCAATCCACCTGGATCGAGATTGGCCAGTTTCTGGAACGCAGCCGCAGCATCGTGATTCCCATCGGCTCCAACGAACAACACGGCCCCACCGGCCTGTTGGGCACCGACTGGATGTGCCCGGAAATCATTGCCCATGAAGCGCAGAAGAACGCCGACATCCTGATCGGCCCGACCTTCAACATCGGCATGGCCCAGCATCACCTGGGCTTCCCGGGCACCATTTCCCTGCGCCCTTCGACCTTTATCGCGGCGATTGGTGATTGGGTACGCTCGTTGGCAGGCCATGGTTTCGAGAAGATCCTGTTTCTCAATGGCCACGGCGGCAATATTGCCTCGATCGAAGCGGCGTTCTCCGAGCTGTATGCCGAAGCCAGCTTCAGCGGGCGCCCGTCGGGTTATGCGCTGAAACTGTGCAACTGGTGGGACCTGGAAGGCGTGAACGAGCTGGCGCACCAGCAGTTCCCGGTGGGCCATGGCAGCCATGCCACGCCGTCGGAGATCGCCGTGACCCAATGGGCCTACCCGGACGCGATCAAGTCGGCTGACTACTCGCCGCAAATCGCCAACACCGGCCCGATCCGCGAAGCCCGCGACTTCCGCGCGCGATTCCCGGATGGGCGCATGGGTTCAGACCCGGCGCTGGCCACCCCGCAAAAAGGCGGTGAGTTGGTGGCGTTGGCGGCCAAGGGGTTGGTGAAAGCGGTCGAGACGTTCAGCAGCGAGCCAAAGCCGAGCTGAATCATTCGCTCAGACAATGAAGACCAACTGTGGGAGCTGTCGAGCCTTAGCGAGGCTGCGATGGGATCACCTCGGTGTCACTGTCAGACCGCAGTGATGCTATCGCAGCCTCGCTGGGGCTCGACAGCTCCCACAGACTGGCCCCAGTCGATTACAGGCAATCCTGCGCCGCATGCTCGAACCGCGACGGCTTGAACGTCGATGCCAACGGCTTGCGCTCGTACAGGAACACCTTGCCGCCGTCCTGGGACTTGTAGACTTCGAGGATGTTGTCCGCGGCGATCTTGCTGCTCACCACGATCCGGGCATGCCGCGAATTCTGCGTGACCGTGGAGGTCATGCCGTTTTTCTCGAACTTGGGCACCACGCACTGCACGTAGGCTTCAGGGTCCTTGGCGGTTTGCAGGGTAAGGGTTGGGGCATTGGGGGCGGATGCACAGCCCGTCATCAATAAAGAAGCAGAAGCCATCGCTGGCACTAACAACACGCGCATAAAAATTCCTGAAAAATAAACGAAGTGGGCTAACCGGCAGCGACCAACGCCTTGAGCGAGGCATCGAACTGCTTTAATGCGTTCAACTGAACGTCGCGCTGCTGCCCAATCTGTGCAGCGATCTGGGGCGCCGTTTTGTCATGTACCCACACATTAGGCAAGTGCATTTGCATCGAACCCTCGGCTTTGGCGATGTATTGCAGGTCAAGGTCATAGAACTTGGCAACAAACCGCGCTTCCACCAGGTCGTTACGCTGGGTCAGCAATTGGTTGTAGGTATCGAGCATCACCACCACATCCGGGTGCGCCTGCAACAGCGCATCAAGGTTGTCGTAACGGGTGACCGAGGCAAAGGTGTGCCGCAACGAAGCCATCAGCCAGTCAATCGCCAGGTCCGGGTCGGAACTGTCGACGAAAGCCTGGCGAATCTGCTCGTCCAGCTGGCCCTTGGCACCATTGACCGCCATGGCGTGGTAGCGCGCCAGGTACTCAAGGTTGTCGAGGGTGTTGTCGCTGTAGAGCACGCCGACCGATTGCGAATGCTGCAACCCGACCGGGCTGGCGACGATTGGCGCCAGGTGGCTGGCTTGAAGCCCCCCGGCCGACGCAGAGCCAACCATTGTGCTCATCAGCAGCGCCACCAGGGCCAAACCGGTAAAAGTCCTCATCGCAGGGTCCTTGCACATCATGTTCAATGATGGCAATTGTCCTCCTTTTTCAGAAAAACAGAACTCGCAATACTTGATGGTGACTATTATCTAGAGCAATAGTGTCGTGCAGGCCGCCTCACACAAAATGATAAGGAACGCCTATGAAACCCCACCAGAAAACCTTCGATCGCATCCGTGAAGCTGTGCTTCCGGAGTTTCGCGAGCGGGTTGCCGATTACCTGGTCGACTATGAGGAAGTGCTGCTGGACAACGCCGCCGAACCGGAAGTGGTCTACGCGATTGCCCAGCAATTGCGTGGCTACTTGCGCGGCTTGAACACCACCCGGGTGCTGGGCATGGCCGACTGGGAAGACCTTGACCGCCGGGTGGTGCAAAGCTGGCTGGTGCTGCTCAAAGCCGAATAGCACCGCGCCTCAAGCTCAGCGTATATCCACGCGATAACGGAAATGTTCGGCGTGGCCACGGCCGCGTCGCAACTCCAGGGGTTGGCCGGCGTAATCCCGGGCCAGCCGCTCGATCACCATCACCGGGCTGCCCACCGGCACCTGCAACCAGCGGGCCCACACGTCATCGATGGACTCGGCAGTCAGGGCTTCCTCGGCAGAAGCGACTACTTGCCCGCAGACTTCTTCGTAAGTGGGGTACAACAGCAATCCCTGCCGGGTCAGATCCACGTCCAGCAGCGCCTGGAACCGCTCGCGCGGCAGCCAGATTTCCTCGGCCAGCACTGGCCCGGTGTCCAGCACGTGTACCCGCACGATGCAGATTACCGGCGCATCCGCTGCCAGCCCCAGCACCTCGCTCACCGACAACGGCGCCTTCACCGGCTTGACCGACAGGATCCGGCTCTGCGGCAGCTGGCATTCACCGCCCGGGCCCTGGAAGCGGAAACACCGGAACAACGACGACTGAAACTTCGGGCGGCGCACAAACGTACCACGGCCCTGCTGGCGCTCCAGAATGCCCTCGCCCACCAACGCCTCGATCGCTTTACGCACGGTGCCGGTAGACAGCTGGTACTGGGTGGACAACACCGCTTCAGGGGGAATAGCCGCACCGGCACGCCAGTGATTATTGGCAATCTGCTCAATCAGATGATCCCGAAAACGCTGGTACAACGGCAGGCGGGAGTCACTCGACAGTATATTCATGGACCAGGATTCACTTTGTAATTGAGGAGTGTGACTACAGCGACGGTCGTGCCTGCTTGACCCATTCCTGGACCGAAGGCCGTTGCCATTGGCGCTGGGCGTACGCCACCAGGTTGGCGGGTACGGTGTCACCGTTGAGGATCAGCCGGTTGAGCATCACGGCCAGGTCCACGTCGGCAATCGACCACGCGCCGAACAGGTAGTCGCGACCGTCGGCCAACAGCGCCTGCGCCGCGTTGATCAGCGTGTGGGCCGCTGCTTCAGCAACCGGCGACAGCGGTTCGCCCTTGAGCCCGTAAAACACCACCAGGGTCGAACGTTCCTGCCGAATCGGCATCAAGTCACTGCGCAACCACGCCTGCACCTGCCGCGCCCTCGCCCGCTGGCGGGGTTCGGCCGGGTACACCGGCACCTGCGGGAACACATCCTCCAGGTACTCGGTAATCGCCGATGACTCGGACAGCGCAAACTCACCCTGCACCAGGGTCGGCACGCGCCCCGTCAGCGACAAGTGCGTGTACGCGTCAGTCTGGTTCTCGGCCGTGTCGAGGTTCAACGTGAGCAGTTCAAATTCAAGGCCCTTTTCCCGCAGGGTCACAAACGCCGACATCGCGTAGGGACTGGTGAAATGGGCGTCAACGTACAGGCTCAGCGGGCGATGGTTCACGGCGACATCTCCTTGGTGGGAGCACCACACTACGAGATCGCGCCGCGCAAATGAAATGCGCGGTTTTTATGGGGGCATTCCTGGCTGGAATACCATCGATAATGGCAATACTATGGCCCCTTGAACCCCACCCGTAACGCCCCGAAAAGCGGATCAAGGAACGATCACTAGATGAAACAAGCGGTTATCGTCATCCACGGAATCGGCGAGCAGCGCCCGATGGATACCCTGCGTGGCTTCGTCGAAGCGGCGATCCCGGCGGACACCCCCGAGGCGACGCCTTTCTACTGGAGCAAACCCGACCGGTTTTCGCGCAACTTCGATTTGCGCGTGTTGAAGTCGGCGGGTCGCAACACCACCGATTTCTACGAGTACTACTGGGCCCACAAGATGCAGGGCACCAAGGTCGGGCACCTGCTCAGTTGGCTATGGGACATTTTCAAGCGCCCGCGCCGGGATATCCCGACGGCCATCGTGCCGATCTGGCGCGCCACGCGCTGGGCCTTGCTGGCCCTGCTCGTGCTGCTGGTCAGCGGAACCCTGGCGACGCTGTATGGCCGATTCCCCCACAGCGACAACCCCTTCGCCCTGATCCCGGTGCTGCTGGCGGTGATCGGCCTGGCCTTGAAGTACTCGGCACTGTCATACCTTGGCGATGCCGCCCGCTACCTGAGCCCCAACCCGCAGAACGTGGTGGTGCGCGAACAGATCCGCGCCGATGGCGTCGACCTGCTGCGCGCCCTGCATGACAAGGGTGATTACGACCGCATCATCGTCGTCGGCCACAGTTTGGGCAGCGTGATTGCCTACGACATCGTCGGCTACCTGTGGCACGAGCATCACGATCAGTTACGCCCCGGCGGCCCGGAACTCGCCGCCCGCTACGCCAACCACGAGCGACTGCAACCGGTGGTCCAGGACACGCTGCCAAAGGCTGGAAACGCCCTCGACGGCCGCCTGCAAAGCCTCCTCAGGTTCCGCGAACAGCAAGCCGAAGCCTTTATCGAACAACGCAACCTCGGCAACCCGTGGCGCATCACTGACCTCGTCACCCTCGGCAGCCCGATGGCCCACGCCAGCCTGTTGCTGGGCCGCAGCGTGAGCGACTTCCAGCGCCGTATCGAACGCCGCGAAGCCCCCGCCTGCCCGCCGACGCTCGACGATAAGGGCTACGGCTACAGCGGCCGGCTGCCCGTCACCGTGGGCGGTCGCCCATTTTCACCCCTGTACTTGCACCATGCCGCGGCCTTCGCCGTGACCCGTTGGACCAACCTCTACTTCCCCGCGCCCCTGGGCCTGTTTGGCGACATCGTCGGCGGCCCGGTCAGCCCGGTGATGGGCCCCGGCGTACTGGACCTGCCGGTCAGCGTGGGCAAATGGAAAGGCTGGCTCGCCAGCTCCTGGCTCAGCCACACCCATTACTGGAGCGAACGCGGCGGCGCCAAGGGCTACCTGAATAAACTGACCACCGATGACGCGGCGATTACCCAAGGCGAACGTCCGTCGGCGACTGAAGCGTTGCGCTGGGCGATTGATCTCAAGGGGGTGCGGCGTTTTCGCCAGGCGGGCGTCAGAGACTTAGTGGCTGAACCCGAGGCCTAGCCCGAAAAGCCACCGTCCTCCAGGAACGCCCGCTCCTCCTCTGTCGTGACCCTGGCCAACACCTCATTACGATGAGGAAAGCGTCCGAACCGCTCGATGATGCGGGCGTGCTCCTTGGCCCAGCGGTAGGTATTGGCATCAAGGTCCTTGTTCAGGGCCACCGACAGCTGTTGATCCCCGGGATCTTCAGAATGCTCGAAGGGCAAATAACAAAACGCCCGCAACGGGGTTTCGATCGACTTGTCCATCCCCGCCTCGACCATCTGCCGCGCGTACAAACGCGCCAGCGGGTCGGTGGCGAACATATGCGCCGTGCCACGGAAGGTATTGCGCGGGAACTGGTCCAGCAGTAACAGCAACGCCAGCGCGCCTTCCGGCGTTTGCATCCAGCTCTCCAGTTCGCGCCGGGCCGCCTGCAAATGCGTGGTGTAGAAAGCCTCGCGAAAACGCCGGTCAAACCCTTCATCCTTGGCAAACCAGAGCTTGGGCCCCGCCTGTTTCCAGAACTGAATAACCGCCATTGCTGCATTTTCGATCGTCGTCACAATCCTCTCCTCACTCACTCCACAAATTTCATCATCACTCTAAACAAAATCTATAAAGTTTCGGAACGTGTCTGAATGTTTCCACCGCACACAGGTAGTGTTGATGATCCTACGCCTTGCCCAGATTTTCAGTGACTCCAGCACCCAGGTTCGCGCCAAGCTGTTTGGCATCTACGGGTTGTTGATCGGCATTAACGTGGTCGCCTGGATCTGGGCGCTGGTGGCGTTCCATGAGCACCCGGTGCTGCTCGGCACCGCGCTGCTGGCCTACGGTTTCGGGCTGCGGCATGCGGTGGATGCCGACCATATCGCCGCCATCGACAACGTGACCCGCAAGCTGATGCAGGAAAAGAAACGTCCGGTGGCGGTGGGCTTCTTTTTCTCCCTGGGACATTCTTCGGTGGTGGTCCTGGCATCCATTGGCGTCGCGTTTGCGGCCTCGATGATGCAGGCGCGGTTTGAAGGGTTCAAGGCCATCGGCGGGGTGATCGGCACGTCGGTCTCGGCCTCGTTCCTGTTGGTCATCGCCTTGATGAACCTGGTGATCCTGCACGCGATCTACAAGGCCTGGCGCCATGTGCGCCAGGGCGGTGCGTATGTGGAGGACGACTTCGACCTGCTGCTGGCGGACCGGGGTTTCATGGCGCGGATTTTCCGCCCGGTGTTTCGCCTGATCAGCCGCAGCTGGCACATGTACCCGTTGGGTTTCCTGTTCGGCCTGGGCTTTGATACGGCCACGGAGATCGGCCTGTTGGGGATTTCTGCGACCCAGGCCTCTCAAGGGCTGTCGCCGTGGGCGATCATGGTGTTCCCGCTGCTTTTCAGCGCCGGCATGTCCCTGGTGGACACTCTGGACGGCCACCTGATGCTGGGGGCATACGGCTGGGCGTACATGAAGCCGATCCGCAAGATCTACTACAACATGACCATCACCCTGGTATCGGTGGTGGTTGCGGTGGTGATCGGCAGTATCGAGGCGTTGGGGTTGATGGGTGACCAGTTGGACCTGAAGGGATCGTTCTGGAGTTTTATCGGCTCGCTGAACGACAGTTTCGGGATGCTGGGCTACATGATCATCGGGATCTTCGTGGCCAGTTGGGCGATCTCGGTGATGCTGTATCGCCTCAAGGGCTTTGACCGGATTGAGGTGAATGCGGGTTGACCGAGGGACATTCAGCCTTGTTGTGGCGAGGGAGCTTGCTCCCGCTGGGTCGCGAAGCGGCCCCAATAAGGCAATCGAGAGCCACCTGAAAGAACACCGTGTCCTTTTTTTGGGGCTCCTTCGCAGCCCAGCGGGAGCAAGCTCCCTCGCCACGGGTTGTTCATTCACCCGATAGGTTTTCCCAGGCTCAGAAATCCACCGTCGCCGACAATTTCACTGTCCGCGGCTCACCCTGGGTCAGGTAGTTATTGGCCGTCGACGCCGACGACCAGTACGCCTTGTTCGCTACGTTTTCGACGTTGGCGCGCAGGGTGATGTATTTGTCATCCGCTTTGAAGCCATAACGCGCCCCCAGGTCGACGCGGGTCCAGGCCGGGATACTCAGGCTGTTGGCGGCGTTGACGTATTCGCCACCGGTGCGCAGCATCCGTGCGCTGACCGCCGCACCCTGGATGCCCGGCACATCCCAATCCGCACCGATGTTGTACTGGAAGCGCGGCACACCCGCGGCGCGGTTGCCGTCGGTGGCGCCGTTGGAAGTGCTCTTCTGTTCGGTGTCCATCCAGGTGGCACCGGCCAGCAGGCGCAGGCCGTCGATGGGCTCGCCGAACACGTTGAGTTCCACGCCTTTGTTGATCTGTTCACCGTCGACAGTGAAGGTGTCGAACTTCTGGCCCGGGAACCGGGTGGTCGCGTTGTTCGGCTGTTCGATGCGGTACACACCCAGCGTGGCGCCATAGTTTTCCCAGTCCAGCTTCACCCCGGCTTCCGTCTGCTTGCTGCGCTTGGGCGGGAAGACTTCGCCGGGGTTGGTCACGTTCGTGAGTGGCGCCGTCGGGCCCTGGGCCAGGCCTTCGATACGGTTGGCGTAGAACGACACGTGCTCCCATGGCTTGATTACCAGCCCATAGACCGGTGTGGTGATGGACTCGGAGTACGGTGTACCCCGTGCCCCCGTGGCCGTGTTCCAACTGTCCACCTCGATGGTCTGGCGCCGCACGCCCAGGGTCAACAGCACCCGATCATCCAAAAAGCCCAGGGTGTCGGACACCGCCGCACTCTTGATGCGGTTCTTGCCGACAACCCGCGGGTCGTGAATATCACTGCCGAAATAGGTGTTGGTAGGTCGCGGCGTTTGCGTCGGGTCGTACAGGTTGCCGGGCTGGCGGTTGGCTTGCAGGATCGCCTCGTAGGACGAGCGCTGCTCGCCCCAGATCCCCGACAGCCCGAAGTTCATCTGATGGGTCACCGGCCCCGTCGCAAAGTGCCCGTTCAAGCCGGCCATGGCGCTTTTGTTGTCTTCGTCATGGGGTGAATAGAGGAAGCCCACCTTGGCGCTGCCATCGTTGGCGACATACAGCGACGAATACTGGCCGTTCTCCCGAGTGTGCTTGGCGCCACCTGCCGCGTAGACCGTCCAGTTATCGTTCAAGTCATATTCGGCGTTGACCATGCCGTAGGTGTCTTCCAGCTGCGACCAGCTCCAGTCCTGGGCGTAGTTGTTCTTGGCCGACGGCGGGCTGGGCACTTTGGTGCCGGTCAGGTAGACCACCGAGCGGCCGTTATTGATGCGTTCTTTCTGGTAGCCAAAGTCGGTGGAGACCCGCAAGCGCTCGCCGCGATAATCCAGGGCGACGGCGATCAACTGCGAGCTTTTGTTTTCGTCATCCACAGCGGTTTCGCCGCCGTGCCGCGCCAGGTTGACCCGGGCGCCAAAGCGGTTGTCTTCGCCAAAGCGTTGGCCGAGGTCGATGTGGCCGCCGGCCTGGCTGTCGCTGGCGTAATCGAGGGTGACGCTGCGGGTGGGCGTGTCTTCAGCGCGCTTGGGCACCAGGTTGACGCTGCCGCCGATCCCGCTGCCCGAGGGCGACACGCCGTTGACGAAGGCATTCGGGCCCTTGAACAACTCCACCCGTTCCAGGGCTTCGGTAGTGATGATCTGCCGGGGCAGCACGCCGTACAGGCCGTTGAATGCGATGTCATCGGTGCTCAGCGGCAGCCCGCGAATGGTGAACACCTGGGAGAAGTTGCCAAACCCGGACGACTGGCGCACCGACGCGTCGTTGAGCAAAACGTCGCCGACGGTTCGCGCTTGTTGGTCGGCGATGGTTTTCGAGGTGTAGCTGACCACGCTGAATGGCACGTCGTTGATGGACCGATTGCCCAACACGCCGAGGCGTGCAGAACGTGCCACCTGGCCACCGGCATACGTGTCTGCCTGCGCCCCGCTCGCTTCACCGCTGATGGTGGTGGCGCCCAACTCCAACGCACCGCCGCTGGCCTGGGGCACCACGGTATAACCGTTGGTGCCGGTGCCTTGCAGGGTGTAGCCGCTGCCTTGCAGCAACTGGGCAAAACCCGATTGTGCGCTGTAGCTGCCTTGCAGCCCCGGGCTTTGTTGATCGTTGAGCAACGTGGAATCGAACGACAACGGCACCCCGGACAACGCCGCAAACTGCGCCAGCACATTCCCCAGCGGCCCCGCCGCGATGTTATAGCTGCGCGCCGCACTGCTTGGCGCAGCATCTTCTGCCTGGGCGTTCTGCAGCGGTGCGACGGCGGCAAGGGCGACCGCCAGGCTCAGAGCCTTCAACGGACGGGGGCAGTACGGGAGCGGTCTGGCGGTCATGGGCATTCCTGTCGGCGCGGAGCAATGTTGAGGGTTCTCCCCTACACCGGGCGACAACGAAAAAGGTATCAGCGAAAGTTGAAAAAGATCAGCGCGGCTCGACCGTCACCCAATACCCCGTCAGGCTGCTGACCTTGACCGGCAAAGTTTCCTGCAACAGGTGCAGGCTGGCATCGGTGTCGCGCAGGGGAAACGCACCCGACACCGTGAGGTCGGCAACCGAGGCATGGCAGCGCAATACGCCGGCGCGATAACGCCCCAGCTCATCCAGCAGGTCCGCCAGGCGCATATGCTGGGCCAGCAGCATGCCGTTCTCCCAGGTCAGGGTGCTGACGTCCAGCGGCTCGACGGCGGCTACCCGGTCAACACTGAAGGCGCCCTGCTCGCCCGCCTTGACGATCACCCCCTGGCCGGCATGCGCCGCCAGCAACTCCACCGCGCCTTCGGTCACGGCCACTCGGCTTGCCTGCTCACCCACCCGCACGCTGAATCGGGTGCCCAAGGCCCTGGCGGTACCGTGGCGGGTCTGGACGATGAACGGGCGATGGGCCGAATCCTTGGCGGTGGTGATCAGCACTTCGCCCTTGAGCAGCTCGATACGCCGCACCTGCTCGGAGAACGCGATATTCAGCGAGCTGCCGGTGTTGATCAGCAAGCGAGTGCCGTCGGGCAAAGTGAGGTTCCTTTGTTCGCCGATGGCCGTGTGCTGGTCGGCGGTCCACTGCTGCCACGGCACCTGCCGATACGCCAGCCAGGCCGCCGGGCCGGCCGCCAGCAACAACCCGAGCGCCTGGCGTCGGCCGAGGGATTTTTTGCGCCCGATGCGCTTCAAGGTATCGCCGGCAATCGCCGCCGGCACGCTGTTGAAGTCCCCCAGAATCGCCTGCGCCCGTTGCCAGGCCTGGGCATGCTGGGCGCTGCGGCCCTGCCATTGGGCGATGGCGCGGCGGTCCTCATCGGTGGCGCTGCCGGACTGCAACTGCACCATCCAGTCGGCGGCTTCACCGAGGATCAGCGGATCAATCGACTGGCTCATGCCACGCTCAGGCAGGCCAGGAAGGCATCGCGCATGTAGCGTTTGACCGAAATCAGCGACACACCCAGGGCATCGGCAATCTGCTGATAGGTCAGGCCGTCGATCTGCGACATCAGGAAGGCCTGGCGGGTTTTTTCCGGCAGATCCCGCAGCATCGCCTCAATGCGGTACAGCGCTTCGAGGATCAGCCAGCGGGTTTCCGGCGAAGGTACATGCTGTTCGGGCAGGTGGGCGATGGTTTCCAGGTAGGCGCGTTCCACTTCCTGGCGGCGCCAGCTGTCGATCATCAGGCCCTTGGCGATATGGGTCAGCAATGCCCGTGGCTCGGCGCCCAGGTTGCCGGTGGTTTGCCGGGTCAGCAGGCGCATGAACGTGTCATGGGCCAGGTCGGCGGCATCGCTGGCGTTGCCCAGCTTGCGGTCCAGCCAACGGTGCAACCATCCATGGTGTTCGCAGTACAGGTCCTGGATATGCAGATTGAGGGGAGACGACATGCCGATCACCGGGGCGCGCCGGGCGGTGAGACCCAAGCGTAATTAAGAATTGATCGCATTCTAGTCTGCGCGGGGTAATGCTGGCAATTTCATGATTTTGATAACGCCGGTGACCCAATGTGGGAGCGGGCTTGCTCGCGAATGCGGTGGGTCAGTCGACATCTCCAGCGGCTGATACTCCGTATTCGCGAGCAAGCCCGCTCCCACATTTTTGAGCTTCACCCGGCGTTTGATTCCGGGTGTCTGGATCAGGCCAGTTCGGCCCGCAGTTGACGCGCCGCTGTCACCATGTGAATCAGCGCCGCTTCAGTCTCCGGCCAGCCACGGGTTTTCAGGCCGCAATCCGGGTTGACCCACAGGCGTTCGGCCGGGATGCGTTTGGCTGCCTTGCGCAGCAGGTTGGCCATTTCCGAGGCATCCGGCACCCGTGGCGAGTGGATGTCATACACACCTGGGCCAATGTCGTTCGGGTAAGCGAAGGCTTCGAATGCCTCCAGCAGTTCCATGTCCGAGCGCGAGGTTTCGATGGTGATCACGTCGGCATCCATCGCCGCGATAGACTCGATCACATCGTTGAATTCGCTGTAGCACATGTGGGTGTGGATCTGGGTTTCGTCACGCACGCCGGAGGCGCACAGGCGGAACACTTCAGTGGCCCAATCCAGGTATTCCTTCCACTGCGCCTGGCGCAACGGCAAGCCTTCGCGGAACGCGGCTTCATCGATCTGCACGATCTTGATCCCGGCGGCTTCCAGGTCCACCACTTCGTCACGAATCGCCAGGGCGAGTTGCCGCGCCTGTTCTTCGCGGCTCACGTCTTCACGGGGGAACGACCACATCAGCATGGTCACCGGGCCGGTCAGCATGCCCTTCATCACCTTGTTGGTGAGGCCCTGGGCGTAGCGGATCCACTCCACGGTCATGGCTTTCGGACGACTCAGGTCACCGAAAATCACCGCCGGTTTCACACAACGGGAACCGTAGCTCTGCACCCAGCCGAAGCGGGTAAATACATAACCGTCCAACTGTTCGGCGAAGTATTCGACCATGTCGTTACGTTCGGCCTCACCGTGCACCAGCACGTCCAGGCCAAGGTTTTCCTGCACTTCGACAGCGTGGCGGATCTCGCTGTGCATGGCTTCGACGTATTCGGCTTCGCTCAACTTGCCGGCTTTGTAGGACTGGCGAGCCAGGCGGATCGAAGCAGTTTGCGGGAACGAACCGATGGTGGTGGTCGGAAACAGCGGCAGGTTCAGGCCGGCACGCTGTTTCTCGATACGTTGGGCAAACAGCGAGTCACGCTGGCTGTCCTTCGCGGTGATCGCCGCCACACGGGCTTGCACCGCCGGCTTGTGGATACGCGGCGAAGCGGCACGGGCCGCCTGCACGGCACGGCTTTCGGCCAGGGCGGCGATCACGTTCGGCGCTTCAGGCTGGTTCACGGCCTGGGCCAGCACCGCCACTTCTTCGCACTTCTGCACGGCAAACGCCAGCCAGCTTTTCAGCTCGGCATCCAGCTTGTCTTCACGGCACAGGTCTACCGGGCTGTGCAGCAACGAGCAGGATGGCGCCACCCACAGGCGATCCCCCAGGCGCTCATGAGCATGCTGCAAGGTGGCCAGGGCTTTTTCCAGGTCGCAGCGCCAAACGTTACGGCCGTTGACCACGCCCAGGGACAGCACCTTATAAGCCGGCAGGCGATCGAGGATGGTCGGGTACTGATCCGGTGCACGCACCAGGTCGATGTGCAGGCCGTCCACCGGCAGGTTGGCTGCCAGGCCGAGGTTCTCTTCCAGGCCGCCAAAATAGGTGGCCACCAGCTTCTTCAGCGGGTCGCGCTGGATCAGGTTGTAGGCACGCTCGAAGGCGTTTTTCCAATCCTGCGGCAGGTCCAGCACCAGGATCGGCTCGTCGATCTGCACCCATTCCACGCCCAGGTCCGCCAGGCGCTGGAAGATCTGGCCGTACAGCGGCAGGAGGCGGTCCAGCAGGTCGAGTTTGTCGAAATCACCACCCTTGGCCTTGCCCAGCCACAGGTAGGTCAGCGGGCCGATGACCACTGGCTTGACGGTGTGGCCGAGGTCGCGGGCTTCCTTGACCTCTTCGAACAGTTGCTCCCAACCCAGCTGGAATTGCTGGTCGGCGCTGAATTCAGGGACCAGGTAGTGATAGTTGGTGTCGAACCACTTGGTCATTTCCTGGGCGTGGGCACCGCCGCAGCAGCTGTCACTGACGCCACGGGCCATGCCGAACAGGGTGTGCAGGGTGGCTTTGCCGTCGGCCGGGCGGAAACGCTCGGGGATCACACCGAACATCAGCGAGTGAGTCAGTACCTGGTCGTACCAGGCGAAGTCACCGGCGGGCAACAGTTCGATGCCGGCTTTCTTTTGCAGGTCCCAGTGCGTCTTGCGCAGTTCACGACCTACGGCGTGCAGGCCGGCTTCGTCGAGCTCGCCCTTCCAAAACGCTTCCTGCGCTTTTTTCAGTTCACGATCGCGACCAATGCGCGGGAATCCAAGGGAATGGGCAACAGCCATGACGTAAAGCTCCAATGTGTTTGTATGGGAGCCATTGTCGGGATCGAGTGATAGTGAGACAAACTCATTTTATTTGAGATGATCACAAGCTCCACTCATGATGAAATGCACCGCCCAGGCCTGAGTGATCGCGCGGCGCTCACGCCCCACGCGCGCGGGAGTGGGTGGGCCTTCGTTTTTGCTTATCACTGAAATAGCTGGCGGCGTCTGTTTCGGTGCCCGGCCGCTCAGCATACTTTTGCTTCCCAAGCCCCAAGGAAGCCCCCACATGGAACAGCACCAGCCACTGACCACCCTCCTCGTTCACTTCGTAGCCCTTGGGCTCACACTCCTCGGCATCGGCAGCCTGGCGCTGCTGATGGCTTGGGCCGGGCGTCTGATTTTCTAGTTCAATCGGCGGGAATATCGGCGCTCAACGTGCGGATCAACGCTTGCGCCTGAGAGTCCCGCTGCGCCGTATACAGCACCACTTCACGACTGGGCAGCGGCGGCAGGTCGAAACGCTGCTCCACGTCGACGCAGCCACCGGGCGCCATCCGCCCCACCATCGCACCGATGCCAATCCCCGCCACCACAGCAGCGCCGATCGCCAGGATCCCGCTGCCCACGAACGCCTCTTCCCAGGCACGGTTCTGCTCGGCCAGCGCCGCCATCACCATGCTGCGCATGCCGCAGGGTTCCGGCTGGATCGCCAGGGGCAACGCCCCGCCCTGGCGCAATTCGAAGTCGTGGGAAGCCATCCAGCCAAAGCGTTCGATGCCCACCACTTCGCCGTCCTGGCGACGGTTGTCGTGCCGCAGGATCATCGCCACATCCAGCTTGCCCTGCTCGTAGTTCATCAACATATCCCGCGAGGTGCCGAGGCTGAACGCCACGATCACGTCCGGGTCGGTGGTCGCCAAACGTCGCAGCCACAGGCTGAGATCGGCGCCGACAATGTGGTGGCTGACGCCCACGCGCAAGGTGCGTTTCTGCGGGCCAAAACAGTTCATCGCTTCCTGGTAGTTGTCCAGCAAGCGGCGGGCACTGGCCAAAAACATCTGGCCATGGGCCGACAGCGTGACCCGTCGCGGCGTGCGTTCCAGCAGCTTGCGGCCAAGGCTTTCTTCGAGGCGTTTTATCTTCAGGCTAATAGCCGCCTGGGTGCCGCCGATGGCATCGGCAGCGCGGGTAAAGCTCTTGAGTTCGGCGACCAGGACGAACGCCTGGATGGCGTCGATATCGGGCATTTTCATGGATGGGCTGGCGATAGAGAGTCAAGACGTGACGTTAGCATGCCGCGCCTGCTGACCAAACCACTGCATGATCAGCACGCAGCCTGGGTGTGACGCCGCCGATGACTGCAAGCACAATGCATACACCCCGCCGGTCACCAGCGGCTGACCAAACGGCACCACCAACACACCCCGTTCGATCGACTCGGCCGCCAGCGTCAGATCCGTCATCGCCACCCCAAGCCCGCGCGCGGCGGCATCCAGCGCCAATTCGTCAAGGTTGAACGGGATATGCCGGTAGTCGTCCAGCGACCGCGCGCCATTGGCCGCCAGCCAGGTCATCCAGTCCTGCTTGTCGGCTGAACGATGCAGCAGCGCAAAGTGTTCGAGCTGTTCCACGGAAGCCAGTGGCCCCAAACCCGGCGCGCAGACCGGCACCAATGATTCGTGGAACAAGGTCAGCCGCGCAGGATCGTTGTCGGGCTTGGGCAGGTAAAGGATGTAGGCATCGCTGTCACTCGCCGGCTCGACCACCTCGGTGGCGACGGTCTCGATTGCCAGGGAAATATCGGGATGGTTGCGATAGAAATCGCTGAGCTTGGGCAGCAGCCAGCGCACCGCCAGCGACACATGCAGGCGGATGCGAAACGGACGTTTACGAGGCGAGAGCCGATCCTCCAGCCCCTTCAGTTGCGCCAGGATGCTCCGGGCACTGGCCAGCACCTGCTCACCTTCGGAGGTCAGGCGCAGGCTGCGGCTGGTCCGGGTGAACATCGGCACGCCGAAATGGCTTTCCAGTTGCTGGATTTTGCGGCTCACCGCGCTTTGGGTCAGGCACAGCTTCTGCGCAGCCACGGTGAAGCTCGCGCAGTCGCTGACTTCAACCAACGCCTGAAGGCCCTGCAGCGAAGGCACGTGACGGATGTTATCCATGCGTTTTCCGAATGGCTGGATGATTTTATAACGTTGGTTGTATCACCGCAGGCCCTATAGATTCCAGCTGCAGCCCGAACTTATTTATGCCAGCAACGCATACAGCCGAGGATCTTCATGGAAAACACATGTGGCTGGATTGCCCAGACTGAAAGCCTCCCCGCCCGGGACCGACTCACCGGCCTACAAAAAGCCGACTGGCTGGTGATCGGCGCCGGCATCACCGGTTTGTGTGCGGCGCACAACCTGGCCGAGATGCACCCCGAGGCGCGCATCGTGATCGTCGACCGCCAGCGCGCCGCCCAAGGTGCCTCAGCGCGTAATTCCGGTTTTGTGGTGGCCCATGAGCATCCCGCTGCAAGTGAACTGATGGGCAACGCAGGCTTCGCTGACTTTGAGGTGGACACCGCGATCTCCCGCGCAGCCAGCGATGAAGTGCGCGAGCGCATCGCCCGCCATGCCATCGACTGCGACTTTCGGGACAGCGGCTACTACTTCGCCGTGCACGATCGCGACAAGCTTGCGCATGTGGATGCCAAGTTGGCGACCTTGCGTGCCGCGGGTGCTTCAGCGCAGTTCCTGCAAGGTGCCGCACTCGCGCAGACACTCGGCACCGAGCATTACCAGGCCGCCATCTGGTGCGGCCACGGCAACGCCTTGCTGCAACCGGCGAAGTATGTGAAGGGTTTGCTCGAAGCGCTGCCGGACAACGTGACGCTTTATGAGAACACCGACATCACCGGCCTTGAGCGCATGGCCAATGGCGGCATTCGCGCCAACGGCCTGGACGCCAGCATTGAAGCCGGCCAGGTGCTGGTGTGCCTCAACGCCTTTATTCCACGGGTGGGCCTTGAGGCCAGTGCGACGTTCCCGATGGAACTCAGCGCCAGCCTCACCCGCCCTCTCAGCGATGAGGAATACCGCCGGATCGGCGCAGTGGAACCGTGGGGCGTGCTGTCCACGCGGCCACTGGGTGCCACGGTGCGCCTGACACCGGACCATCGGGTGATGATCCGCAACACAGCGGAGTACCGCACCCGGGACTTGTCCAACGGCGACCTGTTGCACCGGCGCCAACACCATGTAAAGGGCATGCAGCGACGCTTCCCGTGGCTGACCGAACAAGACATCCACTACACCTGGACCGGCCACTTGAGCGCCTCCCGCAGCGGTCAACCGTATTTCGCGCGGGTCGAAAGCAACCTGTATGCCGTCGCGGGCTGCAACGGTTCAGGCGTGGCCCGCGGCACGCTGTGGGGTCGACTGCTGGCCGAGTGGGCGTCGGGCCAGACTTCCTCGCTCCTGCACTCTGTGATGCACAGGGCACAGCCCGGCTGGCTGCCACCCCGGCCGTTGTTCGACATCGGTGCCATGCTGCGTATGGGCGTGGAAACGGTTCGAGCACGGACAGAAATCTAGAACAAGAAACCTCGATAAAGGTGATTCACATGCACATCAACAGTCTGTCCCTGGCGGTCATCCTCAGCGCGCTCCCGGCGGCTGTGTACGCCGCCGAAGAAGTGAACATTTCCAACTGGAACGGCTACATCGCCGATGACACCTTGACCAGTTTTACCAAAGCGACCGGGATCAAGGCGACCTACGACATTCACGACAGCAATGAAGTGCTGGAATCCAAGCTGATGACCGGCAATACCGGTTATGACGTGGTGAGCCCGTCCAACCACTTCCTCTCGCGGCTGATCAAGGCCGGGGCGATCCAGAAGCTCGACCGAAGCCAACTGCCCAACTGGAAAAACCTCGACCCGTTGCTGATGAAAAAGCTGGAGACCAACGACCCGGGCAACCAGTACGGCTTCCCGTATATGTGGGGCACGGCGGGGATTGGCTACAACGTCGAGAAGATCAAGGCGATCTTCGGCACCACCGACGTCACCCATTCCTGGAGCCTGTTCTTTGATGAAAACAACATCAAGAAACTCAGCGCCTGCGGCGTGGCGATTATCGACAACCCCACGCAGATCCTGCCGATCACCCTCAACTACCTGGGCCTGCCGCACCACAGCCACGAACCGGCCGACTACAAAAAGGCCGAGCAGGCGCTGTTGAAAATCCGCCCCTACATCCAGTACTTCCATGCCTCCAAGTACATCAGCGACCTGGCGAACGGCAATATCTGCGCAGTGATCGGCTTTAACGGCGACGTGGTACAGGCAGCCGCCAGCGCCAGGGAAGCGAAAAACGGTATCAGCATCGCCTACTCGATCCCGGACGAGGGCTCGACATTGTGGCTGGACATGGTGGTGATGCCCAAGGGTGCACCGCACGAGAAAAACGGCTATGCCTATATGAATTACCTGCTGGAGCCCAAGGTGATTGCCAACATTAGCAACAGCATCCACTACGCCAACCCCAACAGCGCGGCGGATGAGCTGGTGACCCCTGAGGTGAAGCAAGACCTGGCGATCTACCCGCCGAAAAGCGTGATGGACAAGCTGTTTATCGTGGAGGACCTGCCGCCAGCGATTGCGCGGCTGGCCACTCGGTTGTGGACCAAGTTGAAGACCAATACGTGATACCGAAAACCGGACTTGCTCAAGGCTCATGGGAGAGCGGTATAGTCACTCCATTGAGCTTGGGATTGAATCAACATGGAAGGACTTCACCAGGATAGCTGCCTGTGCGGCGCGGTCAGCTACCGAGTACCGACACCGCTGAAAGCTGTGACGCATTGCCACTGCAAAAAATGCCAAAAGAGTCATGGCTCCGCCTTCGCGACATACGCGAGTGCTCCGAAATCGTCGGTGCACATCGAGTCTTCGCTGCAAACGCTCAAGGCTTATGAATCTTCCGAGGGTGTGTTTCGTGAGTTTTGCTCACGCTGCGGCTCGTCGATGTTCTGGTCCGATATCAATGGTGTTTACCCAGACTGGGTCTCGATAGCAATCGCTACACTCGATACGCCGCTCTTGCCTGGCAAGCAGGAGCACTCCTGCGTTGACTCTAAGGCCGCTTGGCTGGATCTGGAGAATCGCAGTGGCTGAATCAGAGGACGGTTTGTCGATACGCACCCTCTCGGCGTTGCCCGAAGAGATCCTGGTATTGGAAGCAGAAGCCGTCGCCGAAGGATTCAGGTTTCTCACGCGACTCGTTGCAGAGTGGTCCAGCGGCGCCAACCGTTTTGACCAGCCAGGCGAATGTCTTTTGGGTGTATTCAGCAACGGGCAGTTGATCGCCGTTGGCGGTTTGTCCCATGACCCTTACGCCGGTCCGGAGGTTGGCAGGCTGCGCCGGGTGTACGTCGCACAGGCATCAAGGGGACGCCAGGTGGGCAAAGCGTTGGTGGGCCAGCTTTTGGCACGCGCTGCGCAATCCTTCCATGTCGTGCGCCTGTCTACCGACACCCACGAGGGCGCAAGCTTTTATCTGCGCTGCGGGTTTGTGCCGGTACAGGACGAACATGCAACTCACGCTAAATCATTAATTGATCAGGAGGCTTCATGCAGGTGATCAACGACAACCGGCCTGAATACGTTCGGGGGGAGATGACGGTTTGATGTCAGTGTGGGTGCGTTTTTGTCATGTGGGAGCTGTCGAGCTTTAGCGAGGCTGCGATAGCGGTGTGTCAGGCAGCTTATTTATCGGCTGTGCCGCCGCCTTCGCAGCCTCGCTGAGGCTCGACAGCTCCCACAGGGGATAGGGGTTGTTTGGTGGGCTTGTATTTCAAAGTCAGGCCAGCAACCCCGCTTTGGCGGCGTTGGCGAGTATGTCTTGGGCGGGTACATTGACCCATGTGGCGGCGTCCACCTCGCCCTGCGTTGCCAGCCAGGTTTCCACCATCTGGTAGCCCAGCGTGTACCCCAGCCATCTTGGCCGCGCGCCGGTACCAAAGAACCATTCACTGTGGTCGTAATACGTGGCCTCGAGAAGCTGGCGGTCTACCGGGGCACTCAGCAGTTCCTGGGGGGCAAGCGCCCGCTCCCACAACTCCGGCTCACTGCCCAGCACCTGCCGCACAAACTGCCCGGCCAGGCCTTCACTGACCATCGCCTCCCCCAGCGTCCAGCCATAACCGGGGCCCGCCATGCGCAGGCAATGGTGCACCTCATGCACCACGTGTCGACGCAATGCACCGCTTTGCAGGCTGGTGAGGAAATTCGGGTTATCGGGATCAAGGGTCATGCTGAACATCGTGCTGCGATAAGCACGGCCCACCAGGCCGAGTTCCGGAAGGGTCTCCCCCGGCAACCGCTGGATCAGGATGTCCAGCCGCGGCGGCGGCAGCAGTTGCGCGATTGCCTCGTAGGCAACCTCAAACTCTCGGATCAACTCCGGGCGAAACTGCGCCAGGCTCCCCGAAGCTTCCAGCCAATGCAGCGTCCATGCGTCCATTCTCACCTCTCGTCGCCCAAGCCGTGGTCCGTTATCAAAGCGGCTCATCATACCTACGGCCTGTCATATTCACAGGCCAGCTTATAACCGGGCCAGCAAATTCCGCTGACTAACCTTTCGATCTGTCCCAAGTGCGGGCACAATGCGTGTCCTTTTTTGGCAGGCACCGCCGCAGGCTCTGAAAATGATCAAAACGCCGTACTACCTCATCGACAAACAGAAGCTTCTGGTCAACATGCAGAAGATCGCCTACGTGCGCGAACAGTCCGGCGCCAAGGCTCTTCTGGCCCTCAAATGCTTCGCCACCTGGTCGGTGTTCGACCTGATGCAGGAATACATGGACGGCACCACCTCGTCGTCGCTGTACGAGCTCAAGCTGGGTCGCCAGAAGTTCGAAGGTGAAGCCCACGCCTACAGCGTGGCCTGGGCCGACGATGAAATCGAGGAGATGCTCGACAACTGCGACAAGATCATCTTCAACTCCATCAGCCAGCTGCAGCGCTTTGCCGATCGCAGCGAAGGCAAGACCCGCGGCCTGCGCGTCAACCCGCAAGTGAGCAGCTCCGACTACCTGCTGGCCGACCCGGCGCGCCCGTTCAGCCGTCTGGGCGAGTGGGACCCGGTGAAGATCGAAGGTGTGATCGAGCAAATCTCCGGCTTCATGTTCCACAACAACTGCGAGAACGGTGATTTCAACCTGTTCGACCAGATGCTCAACACCATCGAAGAACGCTTCGGCGCGCTGCTGCACAAGGTCAACTGGGTCAGCCTCGGCGGCGGCATCCACTTCACCGGTGAAGGCTATGCCATCGACGCCTTCTGCCAGCGCCTCAAGGCGTTCTCGCAGAAGTACGACGTGCAGGTGTACCTGGAACCCGGCGAAGCGGCGATCACCAACAGCGCCTCCCTGGAAGTGACCGTGCTCGACACCCTCTACAACGGCAAGAACCTCGCCGTGGTAGACAGCTCCATCGAAGCCCACCTGCTGGACCTGCTGATCTATCGCCTGAACGCCAAGCTGGCGCCAAGCAATGGCGAACACACCTACATGGTGTGCGGCAAGTCGTGCCTGGCCGGGGACATCTTCGGTGAGTACCAATTTGATCAGCCGCTGGCCATCGGCGATCGACTGTCGTTCATCGACACGGCAGGCTACACCATGGTCAAGAAAAACTGGTTCAACGGCCTGAAAATGCCGTCCATCGTAGTGAAACAACTCGACGGTACAGTCGAAGTGGTTCGTGAATTTGGTTACGACGACTACCTGTCCAGCCTTTCGTAAAGCGGACAGATAAAGGAGAGATAAAGCAATTGAAAAAGAACGTTCTTATCATTGGTGCAGGAGGTGTCGCCAAGGTGGTGGCCCACAAGTGCGCGCAGCACAACGACGAACTCGGTCGTATTGCTATCGCGTCGCGCAACATCTCCAAATGCCAGGCCATCATCGACAGCGTCAAGGCCAAGGGTAGCCTCAAGGTACCCGCCGACATCCAGGCCTTCGCGCTGAACGCTTTGGACGTGGAAGCGACCAAGGCACTGATCCGCGAGACTGAATCGCAGATCGTCATCAACGTCGGTTCCGCGTTCCTCAACATGTCGGTATTGCGTGCCTGCATCGACACCGGCGTGGCGTACCTCGACACCGCCATCCACGAAGAGCCGGGCAAGGTCTGCGAGACCCCGCCGTGGTACGGCAACTACGAATGGAACCACCTGGAAGAGTGCAAACAGAAGAACATCACGGCCATCCTTGGCGTGGGCTTCGACCCGGGTGTGGTCAACGCTTATGCAGCGCTGGCGCAACAAAAGCATTTCGACCGTATTGATTCGATCGACATTCTCGACGTCAATGCCGGCTCCCATGGCAAATATTTCGCCACCAATTTCGACCCGGAAATCAACTTCCGCGAATTCACCGGACAGGTGTGGAGCTGGCAGAACAGCCAGTGGACCAGCAACACCATGTTCGAAGTCAAACGCACCGACGACCTGCCTGTGGTCGGTTCGCAGAACCTGTACCTGACCGGCCACGATGAAGTGCACTCGCTGTCGAAAAACCTCGACGTGCCCAATGTGCGTTTCTGGATGAGCTTCGGCGAACACTACATCAACGTGTTCACCGTGCTGAAAAACCTCGGCCTGCTCTCCGAAAAACCGGTCACCACCGCCGAAGGCCTGGAAGTCGTGCCGCTGAAACTGGTCAAGGCCGTGCTGCCCGACCCGTCGTCGCTGGCGCCTGGCTACACCGGCAAGACCTGCATCGGCGACCTGGTCAAGGGCACCAAGGATGGCCAGCCACGCGAGCTGTTCATCTACAACGTGGCCTGCCACGAAGAAGCCTTCGCCGAGACCGACAGCCAGGGTATTTCCTACACCGCCGGCGTACCGCCGGTAGCCGCAGCGCTGCTGGTTGCCCGTGGCGAGTGGGACGTGAAGCACATGGCCAACGTCGAGGAACTGCCGGCTGAGCCGTTCCTGAAGGCGCTGGACGTGATGGGCTTGCCGACTCGGATCAAAGACGAGAACGGTGACCGTGCCTGGGATGCGATTGCCTGACAGGCGATAGTTGACCGAACAAAAAAATGCGCCCTCAGGGGCGCATTTTTTGTTGGGGCTCACATAAATATCAAAGAACAATGAAGATCAAAATGTGGGA
>NZ_JACAQY010000011.1:0-42656 GCF_013386835.1 Pseudomonas sp. IPO3774 | reverse complement strand
GAGCGGGTTACTCCAGGTTACGGGCCGAATTGCTCAACGCCCTTGAGCACTGCAACAACGCCGGCGCCAACTGCTTCTCTGCATCCGCCCGGCTCCAGCGACTGGTCGGCGCCACCACATGCACCGCCGCCACCGGCCGGCCGTTCGCCCCCAGCACCGGCGCGCCGATGGTCATGTCCCCCAGGAACAGTTCCTGGCCATTCACCGCATAGCCCTGCTCGCGCACCTGCTGCAACGACTCCATGATCCTGTCGACCTCAGTCAACGTCTGGCTGGTGTGCGCCACCCGCTGGCTGTGCTCGATCAATGCCAGCGCCTCATCCTGCGGCAACGCACTCAGATACGCGCGCCCCGACGCCGTGCAATACATCGGCACCCGCGAGCCAATCGGCATGTGTACCGGCACGAAGCCCGAGCTGACAAACCGCGCGATATACGTCATGTCGTAACCCGCAGGCTCGGTCAGGCACGAGGTTTCTCCCGTCAGGCGGGTCAATTCCGAGAGGAACGGGTTGGCCACTTCAATCAGCGAATGCGCATCCAGATAACTGAAGCCCAACTCCAGCACCCGTGGTGTGAGTTGGTAATGACGGGTGCGCGAGTGTTTCCGAAGGTAACCCAGGCTCTCGAGGGTAAACACCATGCGCTGGGCCGAGCTTTTGGTCATGCCGGCGGCCTCGGCCACCTCTGCAAGGCTCATGCTGCGGCGCTGGGCGCTGAATGCCTTGAGCACCGACAGGCCTTTTTCCAGGGATTGGTTGTGCAAGCTGTTGCGTTCTTCGGACATGGCGAACTCGCGGTCAGGTCGATCAAGCGTGGCGATATTTCTACACGAAATCGCGAAATTCGACCACTAAAAATCGCATACCGATACGAACGGTTCATTTTATCTATTTTCTATAGCTTAAAACGATTTTATTTAATCGAAATGGCACAGAGCTTGCGGTTTGCTCGGTAACCGCTCGCGGTACTGACGATCCGTTTTCCTTCTGGAGTAACCCGATGAACAGTCTTTCGCCCTTGTTTCGCCGCCTCGCCTTCGGTCTTTGCGCCACCTTTTGCGTGGCCACCGTGCACGCCGCCGGTGCAGCCTCGTACAAAGTCGGTGCAACGGCCAGCGGTTCGCCGTTCACCTTCCTCGACATCAAGAGCAACAGCATCCAGGGCGTGATGGTCGACGTCGCCAACGCAGTGGGCAAGGCCGGTGGTTTCACCAGCGAAATCGAGCAGACCAACTTTGCCGCGCTGATCCCGTCCCTCACCTCGGGCAAGCTCGACTTCATCGCCGCCGGCATGCTCAAGACCCCGGAGCGTGCCCAGGTGGTGGACTTCAGCGCGCCGGTGTACGCCTACGGTGAAGGGCTGATCGTGAGTGCCGACGACAACGCGACCTATACCGACCTCAGTTCCTTGAAGGACCAGGTAGTGGGCGTACAAGCCGGCACGATCTTCTACGACATGCTCAACAAGCTGGGGATCTTCAAGGAAATCCGCACCTACGACTCCATCGGCGAAATGGTCCGCGACCTGAGCCTGGGCCGCATCAAGGCCGCCGTGGGTGACCAGCCGGTGGTGGCGTACCAGATCCGCCAGAAGCTGTTCAAGGGCGTGAAGCTCGCCGCCGACTACAAGCCGGTGAACGTCGGCGAGGTGTGCCTGGTGGTGCGCAAAGGCGACAGCGAAACCCTCGAACGCCTGAACCAGGCCATCGCCAGCATCAAGGCCGACGGCACCCTGGACGCGATCCTGAAGAAGTGGGGGCTTGATGCCCAGGTGCAGCCATGAACCCGGCTGAATTCCTGCAAAACGCCCAGGACTTCCTGCCGATCCTGCTGCAAGGCGCCTGGGTGACGATCCAGATCACCGTGCTGTCGTTCCTGCTCAGCAGCGCGATCGGCCTGGTGCTGGCGCTGCTCAAACTGTCGCCGATCAAGGCGCTGTCGTGGGCAGCGAGCACCGTGATCAATGTGATTCGCGGCCTGCCGATCATCGTGCAGCTGTTCTACATCTACTTCGTGCTGCCGGACATGGGCGTGCACCTCAGTGCATTCCAGGCGGGTGTGATCGGCATGGGCATCGCCTACTCGGCGTATCAGGCGGAGAACTTCCGTACCGGCATCATCGCCGTCGAACAGGGCCAGCGTGAAGCCGCCGAAGCCCTGGGCATGCGCTCGGTGCTGATGATGCGCCGGGTGATCCTACCCCAGGCGTTTCGCATCGCCTTGCCGCCCTACGGCAACACCCTGGTGATGATGCTCAAGGACTCATCGCTGGTGTCGACCATCACCGTGGCCGAGATGACGCGCCAGGGCCAACTGATCGCCTCGTCCACCTTCCAGAACATGACCGTCTACACCCTGGTCGCCCTGCTCTACCTGCTGATGAGCCTGCCGCTGGTGTATGGCCTGCGCCGCATGGAACAGCACCTGGGCCGGAGGAAAAAAGCATGATCGAGATTCGCCAACTGCAAAAACACTACGGCACCCATCGCGTGCTGCACGGCGTCGACCTGGACGTGGCCAAGGGCGAAGTGGTGTGCCTGATCGGCCCGTCCGGCTCGGGCAAATCCACCCTGCTGCGCTGCATCAACGCCCTGGAAGCCTACGACGGCGGCACCATCAACGTGTTCGGCGAAACCGTGCAACGTGGCAGCAAGACCGTACACGCCCTGCGCAGCCGCATGGGCATGGTGTTCCAGCGCTTCAACCTGTTCCCCCATCGCACCGTGCTGGAAAACGTGATGGAAGGCCCGGTGTACGTCAAGGGCGAACCGCTGCAACAGGCCCGGGAAGAAGCCTTGGCGCTGCTGGATAAAGTCGGCCTGTCGGCCAAGGCCGATGCCTACCCGGAACAACTCTCCGGCGGCCAGCAACAGCGGGTGGCCATCGCCCGCGCACTGGCGATGAAACCCGACGCCATGCTGTTCGACGAACCCACTTCGGCCCTCGACCCGGAACTGGTGGGCGATGTGCTGGAGGTGATGCGCACCCTCGCGGACGAAGGCATGACCATGATCGTGGTGACCCACGAAATGGGCTTTGCCCGGGAAGTGGCCGACCGCGTGTGCTTCCTGCACGGCGGCTACATCGTGGAGAGCGGGCCGGCCGAGCAGGTGCTGGGCAACCCGCAACAACCGCGCACCCAGGACTTCCTGCGCCGCGTGCTGCACCCGACGGCCAACACCCGGAGCCTGCCATGAAGTCACTCTGGGCCGCGACGGCGCCCGCTGCACCGCAAACACCCGCGTT
This sequence comes from Pseudomonas sp. IPO3774, assembly GCF_013386835.1. Classification (NCBI taxonomy): domain Bacteria; kingdom Pseudomonadati; phylum Pseudomonadota; class Gammaproteobacteria; order Pseudomonadales; family Pseudomonadaceae; genus Pseudomonas; species Pseudomonas sp. IPO3774. The sequence continues at coordinate 39,408 of NZ_JACAQY010000011.1, read as the reverse complement.
GGCTGAGTCATTGAAGGTGGACGTGGCCATCGTCGGCGCCGGGTATACCGGCTTGTCCACGGCGCTGCACCTGGCGGAGCGCGGCGTCAGCGTGTGCGTGCTGGAGGCCAACGAACCTGGCTGGGGCGCGTCGGGGCGCAATGGCGGGCAGGTCAACCCGACACTCAAATACGACCCGGATCAACTGGTGCAGATGTACGGTGCCGAGCGCGCCGAGCCACTGATCAACACCGTGTCCAACTCTGCCGACCTGGTGTTCAACCTTATCGAGCGCCATGGCATTGACTGTGCGCCCACACGCAAGGGCTGGATGCAGGTTTCCTATTCCGAAAAAGGCGTGGCGGGCCTGCACGCCCGGGCCGAACAGTGGGCACGTCGCGGGGTGCCGGTGCAGCGCCTGGATGCTGGCGCGGTGTCCGCCCGCATGGGCAGCCAGGCGTTTGCCGGTGGGTGGCTGGACGGTCGCGCGGGCGCCATCCAACCCTTGGCCTATGCTCGGGGCCTGGTGCGTGCAGCCCAGGCGGCGGGCGTGCGCATTCATGGGCAGAGCGCAGTGACCGCGATGCAACAGGCGGGCGCGGGCTGGAAGTTGCAGACCGCGAGCGGCGCGCAGGTGTCGGCCGGCCAGGTGGTACTGGCCACCAACGGCTACAGCGGCGACTTGTGGCCCGGCATGGCCCAGAGTGTGCTGGCGGCCAACAGTTTTATCGTCGCCACCCGGCCCTTGACCGGGCCTGGGGCCGAGAGCATTTTGCCGGGGCAGGAAACCGTCTCAACCGCCCAACGGCTGCTGCTGTACTTTCGCAAGGACGCCCACGGTCGCCTGCTGATGGGCGGGCGCGGGTTGTTCGAAGATCCCACCGGGCCCGCAGATTTTGCGCACCTGGAGCGCTCGCTGGCACTGTTGTTTCCCCAGCTGGGCAAGCTGGACTTCGAGTACCGCTGGGCGGGCCGGATCGCGATCACCCGGGACTTTATGCCCCACGTCCACGAGCCTGCACCGGGGCTGACCCTGGCACTGGGCTGCAACGGGCGCGGGATTGCCTTGTGCACCAGCCTCGGCCAGCAACTGGCCGGGCGCTTGTGTGACAGCCGCTCCGACTTCGCTTACCCGGTAACGCCTTTGCAGCGGTTGCCACTGCATGGCTTGCAACGCTTCTACATCGGCGCGGGTGTGGCGTGGTACAGCCTGCTGGATCGCCTCTCCCTGTAAACAATTCGAAGACGCCGCGTTTCGTCAGGAGACCGGCGCCCTCATCTGGGCAACATGGACCGTCTCTGACTGAGGGAGACGTGCTCGGATTTTTCCGACAACCGTTTCAGGTTGTCGGTCGGACTCGGGCTGACTAACCTCCCGCAGTCGCTGCCAATTCAGCGACCGGATTTGACCGTCCGACCAATCGACGACTGCAACGCCCACACCTATTCCAGGCGTTTTTTTAATGCCTGAGGTATCGTGTCGCGGCGGCTGTACGCGGGATACCTTCGGGTATGCCGGGTTCGTTGATAACCGGTCGGTCAACCCGCGTACAGCTGCCACCCTCCTCGTTTGACCGCGAACGGTGGTGGCTCCACTTATCGACGGAGCTACACCATGATTAAAGACAGCCCAAATCCCCCAAATCATGCCGACCGGCTTCAAGAAGCCGCTTACCGCGCCATCCACCACTATCTGAAACCTGACGCCCAACCCCAAACACTGGAACCCGCCGAGCTACCGTTCGATGGATTATTTACCGTGCGTACGGACCTGGACACGGAAACCTTGCTGGCCAATGCCTCGCAGGACCTGGCGTCGATCAACGTCATCGCAGCTCACCTGGCCTTCGAAGTCGACGGAACTCAACGTAACGTGGCGCTGGGCATCTGCCGGATGCTGGAAGGTGCCCAGATGCTGGTCGACAAAGCGCTGGATAGATGCGCGGAAAATAGCCCGCGCTGAGCTCGTTCCCACGCTCCGCGTGGGAATGCAGACTGTGACGCTCCGCGTCACAAAGGCAGACGCAGAGCGTCCAGGGCTGCGCTCCCACGCAGAGCGTGGGAGCGATCAATAGCCGGAGCACCGACTTGGCGGGGCCTGGACGACACGATTGGGCAACATGGACCGTCTCTGACTGAGGGAGACATGCTCGGATTTTTCCGACAACTGTTTCAGGTTGTCGGTCGGACCCGGGCTGACTAACCTCCCGCAGTCGCTGCCAATTCAGCGACCGGATTTGACCGTCCGCAACCATAGAATAACTGCGCCAAAACCGATCTTGGGCGTTTTTTTTACGCCTGATGTATTGTGTCGCGGCAGCTGTACGCGGGATACCTTCGGGTATGCCGGTTTTGTTCTTTGGGCCGGTCGGTCAACCCGCGTATAGCTGCCACCCTAATCGTTTGACCGCGAATCGTGGCAGCTCCATTCACAAAGGAGCTTCACCATGATTAAAGACAGCCCAAATCCCCCACCGCACACCGACCGGCTTCAAGAAGCCGCTTACCGCGCCATTCACCACTATCTGAAACCTGACGCCCAATCCCAACCGCCTGAACCCAGCGAGCTACCGTTCGATGGATTATTTACCGTGCGTACGGACCTGGACACGGAAACCTTGCTGGCCAATGCCTCGCAAGACCTGGCGTCGATCAATGTCATCGCCGCTCACCTGGCCTTCGAAGTCGATGGTACCCAGCGCAACGTGGCGCTGGGCATTTGCCGGATGCTGGAAGGTGTGCAGATGCTGGTCGACAAAGCGCTGGATCGATGCGCGCAAACCAGCCCGCGCTGAGCTCGTTCCCACGCTCCGCGTGGGAATGCAGACCGTGACGCTCCGCGTCACAAAGGCAGACGCAGAGCGTCCAGGGCAGCGCTCCCACGCAGAGCGTGGGAGCGATCAAGTCTCTTCAAAAAACCGACCATCCGATACGCTCGCTCAACAACTCCAACGCCTTCATCCCCGCCAGCGAATTGCCTGCCGCATTCAACTCCGGCGACCACACGCACACCGTAAACTGCCCCGGCACCACCGCGAGAATCCCGCCGCCTACCCCGCTCTTGCCCGGCAACCCGACGCGATACGCAAAATTCCCCGCCTCGTCATACAGCCCGCTGGTGGCCATGATCGAGTTCACTTGCTTGGTCTGGCGCGCCGTCAGAATCTGCTCGCCGCTGTGGGTGCACACCCCCTCATTCGCCAGGAAGCAAAATGCCTTGGCCAGGTCCAGGCAGCTCATCTGCAACGCGCAGTAGTTGAAGTAGCTGTGCAGCACTGCATCCACGTCATTGTGGAAGTTGCCGAAGGACTTCATCAGGTACGCCATGGCCGCATTGCGCGCACCGTGCTGGGCTTCGGATTCGGCCACCACGCTGTTGACCAGGATCTGCGGGTTGCCCGACAGCCGCCGCACAAAATCACGCATGGACAAAATAGGCACGGCAAAGCGCGATTGGTTGATGTCGCAGATCACCAGCGCACCGGCGTTGATAAACGGGTTGCGTGGCCGCCCACGCTCGAACTCCAGCTGCACCATGGAGTTGAACGGCTGCCCCGAAGGTTCGTGGCCCAGGCGTTCCCAGATGCTTTCGCCGCCATGGTCGATGGCCTGCACCAGGCTGAATACCTTGGAGATGCTCTGTACGGAGAACAACGTGTGAGCATCGCCCGCGCAGTAGGACGAGCCGTCATTGCCATACACGGCAATGCCCAGTTGCTGGGCCGGCACGTCGGCGAGCGCGGGGATGTAGTCGGCGACCTTGCCGAGGCCGATCAGTGGACGGACTTCGTCGAGGATCGACTCCAACAGGGCCTGCATGTTGTGTTCTGGCATGGTTTGGAAAATAGTGATTGGCGGGCGCGGAGGATACCTGAAACCCAGGGGGTAGAAACGCGCAGGCGCGCACAACGAGGCCTTCGTTTATTCAGACTTTAACTGTTGGTCGATCCATGAAGAGTCGGGCATTCGGTCGCAGCGTTTCTTATGGTCTCTACTGGCAGTGGCGTCAACGTGTCCACACCACATATTCGTGTGCACGATGCGCCGTAATGCCTCGGCATTGCTCAAACGACAGCGGATGGTTACTCGCGATCAGCGTCACCTTTGGCCGGTTGGCCGGGTCAGTCAGGTTCAGCATGGCGGGGAGCCCACATGTTGCAGGCAGACCCGGGATGTCATTGGCAATCGTCACCGAAAACGGTGGTTCGCTTGATTGCTGCGGGTCATCCCAGAGTTCGTAAACCCGCTCAAAATCCAACTGCTCGATCCTGACCCAAATACCGATGTGAAAAACCTCCTCGCGACCCAGCACCGGCAATGGCAGCAACGCACGAATGAAAAATTGCTTACCGCCGATGATGGCCAGGTCATTGTTCTCCTGGACCCCACTCTCTCTGTCGTCTTGCGATAGCGCCATAACGGCATCAGGACGTCGAAACGCCAGCTCCATCTCGTCAATCCGGTGTTCTTCTTCGCACTGGTTGCACAGCAATTAGCGTCTCCTTCAAACATTCTGGCCGCACAGTCGACTCGCTGCGCCGGGCCATTCTAGCGCGATACCAACGCTGCGCAACGCCGCTTTGCGGGCGCCATGCATCAATCAGCCGGCTCTGCTGCCACCCGCTCCCGCCCGTTGAACGCCAGCGAAAAACAAAAAAAGATCACCAGCGCAAACCCCGCCGGAAACAACCAGATGCTGCGCCAGTCATGGCTGCCACCCGCCGCCACATAGTGGTCGGTCACCTGCCCTGCCACCCAGAACCCAATCAACATGCCCACACCGTACGTAGCCAGGGTAATCAGCCCCTGCGCCGAACTCCTGAAGCGCTCCGGGGCCTTGGCGTCGGTGTAGATCTGCCCCGAGACAAAGAAGAAGTCATAGCAGATGCCATGCAGCGCAATCCCGGTAAACAGCATGAAGGCCAGCTCGCCATTATTGCCGTAGGCGAACAGCGCATAGCGCAGCGCCCACGCCAGCATGCCCACCAACAGCGCGACCTTGATGCCAAAACGCTGGATGAACAGCGGCAATAGCAGCATGAACAGCACCTCGGACACTTGCCCAATGGCCATTTTTGCCGTGGGGTTGGTCACGCCGATTTCCGCGAGAAACGGGTTGGCGTTCTGGTAGTAGAACGCCAGGGGAATGCAGATCAGGATCGAGGCGATGAAGAACACCAGGTAGCTGCGATCCTTGAGCAACCCCAGCGCATCCAGCCCGAGCAGTTGCTTGATATCACCCTTGCCCGCCTCGGCTTTCAAGGGCGCGGTACGCGGCAAGGTGAAGCTGTAGAAACCCAGCACCACTGACGCGATGGCAGACATCAGGAAGGTGTTGCGCAACGCGCCCGTGGTGATCGACTGCTGCGAATCCCAGGCGAACACAAAGCTGATCACCAGCCCCGCAACAATCCAGCCCAGGGTGCCCCACACACGGATGCGCGAAAACTCCTGGGCCGGGTCGCTCATTTGCCGGAAGGCCACCGAGTTCACCAGTGCCAGGGTCGGCATGTAGATGACCATGTATGCCAGCACGTAGGGATAAAAGCCGACGAAGTCCGGCGCGCGGTACAGCTGGTACAGCAGCACCGCGCCGATCAGGTGCAGCACCGCCAGGATGCGCTCGGCGTTGAAGTAGCGGTCGGCGATCAGGCCGATGATAAACGGGGCGATGATCGCCCCCCACGACTGGGTGGAAAACGCCATGCCGATCTGCCCGCCGCTGGCCCCCAGGTTGCTGGCGAGGAAGGTGCCGAGGGTGACGAACCAGCCGCCCCAGATGAAGAATTGCAGGAACATCATGACGCTCAGTCGCGCTTTCATTGTGGTCACCGTTTTATTGTTATTTTGGGGCAGAAGCGCTGTTCAGGCGTCGGGCAGGCCCAGCAGCCGTCGGTTGGATTGCTCGTCGGATGTCACGCCGGCGAAGTCATCGAATGCCTTGCTGGTCTTGCGGATCATGTGCTGGCGGATGAACTCCGCCCCTTCTGCCGCGCCTTGTTGCGCGTCCTTCAGGCAGCACTCCCACTCCAGCACGGCCCAACCGTGGAAGTCGTACTGGGTGAGCTTGCTGAAGATCGATTTGAAGTCGATCTGGCCATCGCCCAATGAGCGAAAACGGCCAGGGCGGTCGACCCATCCTTGGTAGCCGCCATACACGCCGGAGCGCGCGTCGGGGCGAAACTCGGCGTCCTTGACGTGGAACATGCGGATGCGCGCGTGGTAGCGGTCGATGAAGCCCAGGTAATCCATTTGCTGCAGCAGCAGGTGGCTGGGGTCGTAGAGAATGTTGGCCCGGGGATGGTGGTCGACGGCTTCGAGGAAGCGCTCGAAAGAGGCGCCGTCGTGAAGGTCTTCGCCGGGGTGGATTTCGTAGCACAGGTCGACGCCGGCCGCCTCGAAGCAATCGAGAATCGGCAGCCAGCGCTTGGCCAACTCGGCAAAGCCTTGCTCCACCAGGCCGCTGGGGCGTTGTGGCCAGGGGTAGATGTACGGCCAGAGCAGCGCGCCGGAGAAGGTCGCGTGGGCCGTCAAGCCAAGGCGCTGGCTGGCGCGGGCGGCGAGTTTCAATTGGTCGATGGCCCACTCGGTCCGTGCCTGGGGCTGGCCGCGCAGATGGGCCGGGGCGAAGTCGTCGAACAGCGTGTCGAATGCCGGGTGCACGGCCACAAGTTGGCCCTGCAGGTGGGTCGATAGCTCGCTGATTTCGACGCCCGCATGGGCGCAGGTCGCCTTGAGTTCATCGCAGTAGGCCTGGCTTTCTGCAGCGCGGGCCAGGTCAATGTAGCGGGTGCCGAGTGTGGGCAACTGGATCGCCTTGTAGCCCTGGGACGCCGCCCATTGGGCGATGTTGGCCAGGGTGTCGAAAGGCGCTTCGTCCGAGATGAACTGGGCGAGAAAAATGCCTGGGCCGCGCATGTCTGTAGTCTCCTTCATGGGTGGTTCGCCAGGGTGGTCCACTTCGCCTCGCCGCGATGGTTGGCGATCACGGCTTCGATAAAGGCCATGCCGCGCACGCCGACTTCGATGCCGGGTACACCTTCGGCCTCGGTGCCCTGGCGAATGGCCTTGGCGAAATCGCGGTAGAGGTTGGCCATGGCTTCCAGGTAACCCTCGGGATGCCCGGCGGGCAGGCGCATGCGCTGCAATGCCGCGTCGCACAGCCAGGGCTGGCCGACGCCGGAACGCAGGATGCGCAGCGGTTGGTCGAGGGAACGATGGATCAGACTGGCGGGTTCTTCCTGGCGCCATTCCAGGCCGCGCTTGTCGCCATAGAGGCGGATCTTCAGCGGGTTCTCTTCACCGGCACACACTTGGCTGGCGATCAGCACGCCGCTGGCGCCGGAGGCCATCTTGAACAGCATGGCGGCATCGTCATCCAGTTGCCGACCGGGTACATGGATGCCCAGGCTCGCGCAAAGCTGTTTGATCGGTTGGTCGGCGATGAACTCGGCCAGGGAAAAGGCGTGGGTGCCGATGTCGCCGATGCAGCCGCCCAGTCCCGACAGCTCGGGCCGGCTGCGCCAGTCCGCCTGTTTGTTGCCCTGCCCTGCCACGTCCTGGCTGAGCCAGCCTTGTGGGTACTCGACGATCACTTTGCGCAACGCGCCGATCACGCCATTGCGCACCATGTCGCGGGCCTGCCACACCATCGGGTAACCCAGGTAGGTGTGTGCCAGCCCATAAAGCCCGGAACTGTTCTTGACAACGTCTGCCAGCGCCTGCACTTCAGCAAGATTGAGCGCGGCCGGCTTCTCGCTGAACACGTGGAAGCCCGCCTGCAGCGCCTGGGTCGCAATCGGTGCATGCAGATGATTGGGGGTGACGATCACCAGCAGCTGCATGCGCTGCTCGGCCGGGAGTGCCTGTTCGGCGGCGAGCATCTGCTGCCATTCGCTGTAACAGCGGGACGCGGGCAGGCCCAGCGCATTGCCGGTGCTCCGGTTGTTCTCGGGCTCACGGCTGAAGGCACCGCACACCAGTTCATAACACCCATCCAGCCCCGCCGCCTGGCGGTGAGCCTGGCCGATGAAGGCGCCTTCGCCGCCGCCAACAAAGCCCATTCTTATTTTTTGCACAGCAACCGTCATCGCAAGTCTTCTCTTTATGGGCAATTACCGATCATGATGTAACCGGTTACATCGTGCCGGAAATTTAGGCCTGGTTGCTCGCGGTGTCAAACCCCAACTGCGGTAAACTTGCAGGCTGCTGTTCTGATAACGAGGTGGTCTTGTCCAATATTCGTGAAGTCGCCCGGCTGGCCGGGGTCTCGGTGGCTACCGTGTCCAGGACCCTGGCCAGCCCTGAACGCGTGTTGCCCGAGACCCGCGACAAGGTCAACGCCGCCGTGGAACAGACCGGCTACCGGCCGAACCGCATGGCGGTGCAATTCCGTTCGCGGCGCACCGGCAACCTGGTGATCCTGGTGCCGGCGATTGCCAACACGTTTTTCGCTCGGGTCATCAGCGGTGCACAGCAAGCGGCGCAGGCATCGGGTTATCGGTTGCTGTTGTGCGACACCCGGGGCCAGGCAGAAATCGAAAAACAGTTCGCCGAACTGGTCCACGCCCATCAGGCCGACGGTGTGATTCAGTTGCGGGCCTCAGACCCATTCAGCGACTGCAGCGACTCACCGCCACTGGTGAACGCCTGCGAGGTGATCCAGGACGGTCGCCACCCCACCATCAGCCTCGACAACCGTGGCGCCGCCCGGGCCATGACCCAGCACTTGATCGACCTCGGCCACCGCCGCATCGGCTTGATCAAAGGCCCGAAAAGCAGCCCACTGACCCGTGACCGCGTGGCCGGTTATGAAGATGCCTTGCTCGCGGCGGGCATCCCCCGCGACCCGGCGCTTATCTGCCACGGCGACTTCACCCTGCACGCCGGTTTCGAGGGCGCAGGCAACATGCTCGCCCTGCCCAAGCGGCCCACTGCGCTGTTCTGCGAGAACGACGAAATGGCCATCGGCGCCTTGAAGCGCATCAAGCAACAGGGCCTGCGCGTGCCCCAGGATATTTCCCTGGTGGGCTTTGATGACATCCCCTTCGCCGCCTACTGCGACCCGCCGCTGACCACCATTGCCCAGCCTGCCGAAATCTTCGGCCGCAAGGCGGTCGAGATGCTCATCGCACTGATCGAGAAAACGCCGCTGTCGGAGCGTCAGGTTGTAGTGCCGTTCGAACTCACAGTACGCGGCAGCACGGCAGCGCCCCACACTCAATAGTGCGCCACATCCGACACCTGGGTATCCAGCACGTCCCGCGCCAATGCCCAGGCCTGATCCGTGGATTCCACCACCAGCAACGGGTAGCCCCACGCCTTGCCGAACATCACGGCAAACGGCTTGAGCGCCAGGCGCTTGGCTGCGCTGGGCTCCACCTGGATCATGCCTTTGACGAAAGTACGCAGGGCCACCTTGTGCTTCTTCATCCAGATCGAGGCCTGTTTGCGTTCTTCGTGTGAATGCTCGTGAGTGCTTTCATCCACGGCTTTCTCGTGCAGCAGGACGAAGGGTTCCTCGCGCTGCAACAAGGCTTCGAATGCGCCAAAGGTATCTTGCGGGGGAGTGTCGCTGGGGGCGTCAAACACGATTTTCACCACGGGGAATGTTGAACTGTCGAGTTGCATGGGAAGCTCCTTTAACGAGAATGTTTCTCATGATAGCCATGCCATCACTGGACGCCATTGCACAGAATGGCCAGAATGTTTCGCATTCCAGCCAAGACGCCGCGCCGCCATGTACAACCACCGCCTCGAAACCCGTGACCCCTTGCGCCCGGCCCTCGCCGATGCAATTCCCCGTGCGGTGGTTGCAGTGAGCGCTTCAAGCACCTCTGCGAGTTGGGAGCACGCACCGCACCAGCACCGCAAGGGCCAGTTGATGTACACATTGCGCGGGGTGATTCATTGCGTCATCGAAGAAGGTATCTGGATCGTGCCCCCCCAGTGCGCGTTGTGGATTCCGGGCGGCCTTTCCCATGCCGCGCGCGGGTCGGGGGCAGCGGATGTCTACTGTCTGTTGGTCGACCCCGACGCCGCCGGCGCCCTGCCCCGGCAATGCTGCACCCTGGCGGTATCGCCGTTGTTACACGAATTGATCAGCAAGGCCGTCAGCTTCCCACCGCTGTACGACACCGAGGGCGCCCAGGGCCGGTTGGTGGCCACGCTGCTGGACGAACTGGCACTGGCACCGGTGGAGGCCCTGCACCTGCCCATGCCCCGGGACACTCGGCTGCGGCGCCTGGCCGACAGTTTGCTGGCCAACCCCAGCGACAAGGCCACCCTGGGCGAATGGGCCGTACGCATCGGCATGAGCGAACGCAGCATGACGCGCTTGTTGCTGGAGGAGATCGGCCTGAGTTTCGGCCGCTGGCGCAGGCAACTGCATGTGATCCTGTCACTGCAGCGCCTGGCGAAAGGCGAAAGTGTGCAGACGGTGGCGCTGGACCTCGGCTATGAAAACGCCAGCGGCTTTATCACCATGTTCCGCAAGGCCATCGGCCAACCGCCGGCGCGCTACCTGGCCGACCGCGCGAGCATCCCCCAGCACACGACGCCCGCTATCGCCTTGCTGGATTATTATAAATAGTCACGTATAAGCATTTTTAGAGCTAAGGGACTAGAAGGCTTAAATCATTCCAGCCAAAAAAAATCAACCCGCCTAAAATACTTATCGCACACTAAAAAATTTGCACTAGCATATGAGTACTCCGGTCCACAAACCCGCTCTCAACACCCGCCTGAAATCCGCCTTACCCCCCGCAAATAAAGTGCCGAATGTTAAAATTTGTCACGTTTTGGCGTATTCAATTCGATTAACATCTAAACGCCTGCAGCGATTGAATTGACGGCCTCGCATGCCGGAAAAGGGAGCAACGTGATGCATTTTTCCAACGTCCTCGCTATTGCACGGACCCCATCGAAATCCGAGGACTTCAGCGAGCTTATAGTTCGTACTGTACCGAAAAATCTAAAAGTCGATACACGCTCCTACGGCCAACTAATCGGTCCCTATGCAAGCCATGGACATTACCGTGCCATCATCATAGAGATCGACACCCCCTCTGCCAGCACCCAAACGCTGGACATCATTAAAAAAACCAGATCGGAAAATCCTGGCAGCACCATTTTCCTGGTTGTCACCTTCGCCACTACACTAAGCAAAACCAAATATTATCTCGCAGGCGCCGATTACTGCATAAAGGTCGTCGAGAGCTCGCCCGAGAAAAAACTTGCCCTGTTTGCCGCGTTCCTCAGCGAGACATACTGGCTAAGTAATACTGATTTGCTACTCGATCAGGACCGCATGTGCATCTACGGGGGTGGCAAAAAGCTCGAAGTGTCCTTTGTCGAAATGAAAGTACTGGAAGCGCTCATTCATAATCGATTGCTCAGCCATGATGAAATCGCCGTGGTAATGGGGCTGAATCCCCGATTTTATGATTCAAGGGCCCTCGAAAAATCGATTAGCCGGTTACGTGGCAAAATAAAATCACATTACGGAAGCAATATAATTCAGAGCATTCGCGGTTATGGCTACAAACTAAGCAGAGGGCTGGCTTCGGTTAATCATATCCACCCCGTCAGGGAGCGGTCGAACCGTGAATAGCGGAACCTTATTACGTGAGGCGTCAGCCTGCTTCACCTTTTCGCGGCAAGCGATACTTGAACGAAGTTGCACGCTGTGGGGCAGTGAGATCCGCGTCCACGCCGAGCCTGCGCTCGACAGCCCGCGTGATGACGCCTGCCCGTTTTATTCCGAACAACTTAAAGACGCCTACAGCGAAGCCCTGCAACATGCCAGGCCGAGTTCATTTGCCCGCACAAGTAAACGTTTGCGCGCGGACAAAAGCCCGGGCCTCCACAAGTTTTTCCGAGTTGAGCAATCGCTGTTGATGAATGAGGACCTGCTCAAGGAAATTATCGATACTTCACACACGCTGGAAAAAAACAGACAACAACTCATTGTCAGCGTTGAAAACACACTGGACACCCTTCCGGGCCCGCTGGAACGCCGGAGCATGATCCGTCAACTGTATAGCCTGAAAGACCGGAGCAACCTGAAGCTTGCCTATAACAATTACACATTAAATACAAAAGACACCGACCTGCTGATCGACTTGAGTCTTTATGACTATATAAAAATGCCTTTTCCAGACTCGGCCCTCAGGCTCAGTCTGAACACCCGCTCGGGCCTGTTCGACCGGCTTTACGACCAGATGCTGGGGCTGATGAGCACCACCCGGGTCTCCTTCATCGCCGACAACGTCGAGCACGCCGACAGCGCACTTCTCGCCAGACGCTTGCCTTTTGACTATTTTCAGGGCCCCTACTTCTCCCCTGCTGATAGTTTATGAACCCCCGTACTTTCCTGGAATCGGTGAATGCCATGAGTTCTCTCAAGAAACACACATTTACATCGACGTACCCGTCAATCGCACTGCACGATTTCACGCCAAATGTGGCATTTTTACATTACGACGTCGACAGCGGGCCGCTGATCGAAACCGTGGAAAAAACATCGGACGCTTCGACCAGTTCCTACGCCGTTACCAAAGAGCAGAATTTCAATCTGTGGCTCAGTAACTATGTCGCCGCCAAAAGACTTTACGAAGCCAGTAATCGGCTGACCCGACAACTTTACGACGCATCAAAAAAACCTAACATCACGGTTCTAAAATCAGACGTCACACACACGGACCTGAATAACACCACCGCGGAAACAGTTAACTCATCCTCTGCATTACGCGGCCCCGATGTCTGGCTACTTACCCAGCAAGATCGTGCGCTGGTGAAAGGTGGGCTACGCATTTCCTTGACCACTATTGAGTCGGCATTGATCAAGAAAATGTTGAACCATGAAGAACGTGTGGTCAGCAAGGAAGAACTTATCCGCAACATCGGACGTGAGCCCGACCTCTATCGCGGGCTTGAAATGTGCCTTAGCCGATTGCAGGACAAGTTCAAACGCGTGAATGATGGCGAACGCCTGTTCCGCGCGGTGCGTAACCGTGGCTACTGCCTGACACAAAAAATAAAAAGCCCGCTGAGCAGTCGCGCGAACGTCACAGAACAATAATTATTTCATAAAAATTACAATTCACCCTGCCTATTAGAACGCCTTTCTATCTGCCATTTTATAACAACATGACCGCGTTATAAGTCGTCAGCCATTGCTCCCTGCCATTTATTACTATCAATACGCACGCCTACGCGTGCGCCTGCCATTTGATAGTCATTAAAACCACGCCTCGCTTTAACCTGCCAGCACGTGAGTGGATACCACAGGGAGCAGAAGTATGCTTAACAACAGAAGAATGCATCGTAACCTTACACCCAAAGGCCTGACCTTTTGGGGACAGTGGGCAATTGCCCTGAGTGTGGTCGTTGTACTTTTGTTTTCACTGGTACTTTTCAAGACCGGGCAATTGGAATCCCACTACCGGATATTGGCAGCCATTACAATACTGGCCTCTATACCGGCCTACATGTTATGTGACGTCTATAGCAAAAAAGATGACTTTTTTGTTGGGCTGGGACGATTATTCACCGGCTGGTTATTGACCCTGGGCATATTGTTCGCGGTCGGCATAGCCTGTAATGCCAGTTCGCTGTTTCCCTTCGAGATCCTGCTACTGTGGGCCGCTGTCAGCTATCCAATACTAGCCCTTTGCTACATTCCCATTCACAGTCTATCCAGGTACTACCACCGGCAACTACATGAGCGCCAGAAATCGCTGATTATTGGTACGGGAAAACTTGCAACCGACTTGGCCAATACTCTCGCCAGGCAAAAACGCTCCCCTCTGGTCGGTCTCGTAGGTCCCCGCACCACCTCCCCCCAGGCCGGCACCCAGCCTCAGATCCTCGGTGACTTGCCCGATCTTCCCGCGCTGATCCGCCAGCACGGTATCCGCCGCCTGTACATCACTCATTCTCTCCAGGAAGCGACCCACATCGAGGCGCTGTACCTCAACCTGCTGGAGATCAGCGTGGACGTGATCTGGGTGCCCGACCTCAACAACATGCTGCTGCTCAACCACAGCGTGGCCGAGGTGGATGGATTGCCCGCGATCTTCCTCAATGAAAGCCCGCTGACCAGCCGGCCGACCGCAGCACTGAGCAAGTCGCTGCTGGACAAGAGCCTGGCCCTGTTGGCGATCATCCTGCTCAGCCCGTTGCTGCTGCTGTTCGCCCTGCTGATCAAACTTACCTCTCCCGGCCCGGTAATTTTCAAGCAGGATCGTCACGGCTGGAACGGCGAGGTGATCAAGGTCTGGAAGTTCCGCTCGATGCGCGTGCATGACGACCACGAAGTGCGCCAGGCGAGCCGCAACGACTCACGCATTACCCCCGTAGGGCGCTTTATCCGCCGCACCTCCATCGACGAGCTGCCCCAGCTGTTCAACGTGCTGCAAGGGCATATGGCACTGGTCGGCCCACGCCCGCATGCCGTCGCCCACAATGACTACTACTCGGGCAAGATTCGCGCGTACATGGCGCGGCATCGCATCAAGCCCGGCATCACCGGCCTGGCGCAGGTCAATGGCTGCCGGGGTGAAACCGAGACCCTGGAGAAGATGCAGCAACGCGTCGATATCGACCTGCGCTATATCAACAACTGGTCGCTGTGGCTGGACATCAAGATCCTGTTCAAGACGCCGTTTACCCTGCTGTCCAAAGACATCTACTGACCCCGCCCTTCCCCGTGCCGCTGCATCGGCGGCGCGGGGCACCAGGCGCGCTTTGCGCCCTCCCCGCCACCACTCCCCGCAAGGCGCAACGATAGCGCCCACAGCGACGCCCGGGCCCGGGCCATTCGCATAGTCATCAAAGAGGAAAGTCAGGCAAGTGTTGCGCGCCGGCATTGCACCTGGCGCTGTAGCGTTCGGCGTGGCGACTGCCCGGCGCATTCAACGCCGGGCAGTCGACAACCTGGTCGGCAGATGCCGCACCGTCACTCCGTGATCTTCTCGAAGTTGTTGTAGAACAACTCGCTGTCACGCCCGTCGGTCATGGTCTGCAGCGAATAGCCGCGGTTCAGGCGTGCGCCGCCGTCACGGGTCAGTGGCGCCCATACGACGTTGGCCCGACGCATCGTCGAGGTGCTCATCAATTCGTCGAAGGGGACGGAAATATAGATACCCTTGTCGAAGCTGCCTTCGCCATATTCTTCCTTCGAGGCGGTGGTCAGCGTCACCCAGCCACCAAACTTCACGCCGTTCTTGAACTGGCGCGAGATGTCGACGGTGGTGCCCCAGTCCCGCGCCAGGTAACGCCCCACACTGACGGCGGCCAGGGTGTCATAGGGCAGCTCGGTATAGCTGGTGACATGGCCGGTGATGGTCTGGTAATCCCGCAGGCCGAAGCCCTGGTTGAAATCACGCTGGCGCACGAAGTTCAGGTCTGCGCCCACTGACCAGTGCTTGCCCGCCGGCCGGAACAACACCTCGCCGCCCACCCCGGCGTACATGGACTCCAGGTAGCCGCCGTAGACCATGCCATACAGGTCGCGGTCCAGGCGCTGCGCATGGTTGACCTGGAAGTTCGGCATCGTCACATCGGACGTGGTCATGTATTGGCGCAGGTCGGTGCGTACTCGCGGCAACCCGCTGGGTGCGTCGTAGGTGAACTTGTCGTAGTTGTTCAGCAGGTTGGCGCTGAGCAAGCCGCTCCACCAGGTATTGCGGGTAAAACGGTACTCCGCGTCGGCGTCGGCAGTGAACTGATAAAGCAGGCCGTCGGGGCCACCGATGTTCTGTTTGTAACCCAGGCCGAGGCCATAGTTGAACGGCTCGGATTTTCCGCTGTAGAGCGTGGTTTCCCGATGGGCAACCGCCGGATTGACCTCGGTATTACGGTGCAGGTCCGTCAACGGCTGCTGGTTGTTCACCACGGCGCGGAAGGTCGCACGGGGCACGCTGGTTTCTTCGATGGGCATGTCATAGCGCTTGTTCACCAGGGTGAACCAGTCGATATCCTGATTGGCGCTGTTGTCGAGAATCCGGCTGGCGCGTCCCACGGCCTTGGCTGAATAGAAGTAGCGTTGCTGCTCGCCATACACCATCAATTCCGAGCCGCGCCGGGCAATGCGCTCCACCTTGTAGCCGGCATTCTGCTGCAGCCTGTCGGCGACGTTGGCCCAGTTGACCTGGTCGGCCGGGGTGGTGGGCATGCGCGCCGGCAACGGTTCGGCGGGCGGGTCATAGGTCTTGACCGGTGCCTTGCGGCTGACAAAGTTGGTGTGCAGGGTGATGCCGAACATCGCGGTATTCCCGCGCTCCCAGGCCGCACTCAGGTCGACGCTGTCAGCCAGCTTATAGACCACGCCAATGTTTACCGGCGAGTCCTGCTTGATCGGGTTGTCCAACGGCTCGTGCTTGTAGTCATTGCCCTCGTATTCGAGTTTCAGGCTCAGGGGTTCCCAGGGCGTTTGATAGGCGATCCCGCCGAACAACGAAGGGCGGCCCCTGAAATAGGCGTTGGAGTTCACATCCCCTGCCCTGGCGACGACCGCAGTGCTCTTGGGCCGGTCGTTGAATTTGCTGCCGAACACCGACAGCGGGTTGCCGAAGTCGCCTCGGTTTCCCAGGTAGCCCCAGGCGATGCCTAGGCTGAAATCCAGGTTGCCGTGGCGCTTGTTGGCGACAAAGTATTCGCTGGAAAACAGCCCGGTACCGCCGATGTCCCGGGCACCGAAAGCCACCTGCGGTGCCCACCGGCTTTCCTCCCAGAGCCGCGCCTTGAAGTCGATGGCCTTGTCCTTGAAGCTCTGGCTTCCGCTCAACGCCTCGGCGCCGTACCTGCGGTTGCTGATGGCGGTATAACGAAACGAACCCTCCAGCCAATCAAACGGTTGCAGGGAAAAACTGTAGCGCGAGTAGGGATCGGTGCGGTTGGCGTTGGCGCTCAACTCTCCCGCCGGGGCCATGCGTGCGGTGGGGGTCTGTAGCAGGCCCACGCCGCCGAAGTCATTTTGGGTGTAACGGGGGTCACCGTGAGCCAACCCGCAAGGCAACAGCAGTACAGCCGCAAAACGTAAATTCAAGGGTTCACCTCAGCCAACGGTTGAGTGGCGAAAAACTCGGCCAGTTGTTGGTTGAGATCAGGGGTCGGCGTCTCAAGGTCGTCGCTGCGGATCGGCACCAGGATCCTGCTGCCGGGGGCCGCCACCACGCCGTCCTCGCGATTCCACGCCGCCACGCCCACGCGCCGTACCTGGCCGTCGGGCTGGATCAGCCACAGATCATCGCGCTCGGCGTCATCGAGGACCGTGCAGTCGCCAACATAATCCCGCACCTCGCGCATGGCCCGGTACGGCACATCACAGGACTGCGCGACCGCGCCGAGCACGTGCACGGTGGACGGCCTCACGGGGTAGACCAGCCGGTCCCCGTCATCCAGCAATGCGTTGCGCGCGAACCCCGTCTCCACGGCGATCGGGTCCAGCACTTGCACCTGGCGGCCGGTGACCGGCAACTGTTCGACCTGTCGATACAAACGCGCACTCAAGTCCGCCCGGGAGCCACGGTCATCCAGCAAGGCCCCTCGTTGCAGCAGTTTCAGATCGAACAAAACCCCTGCCTTCAAGCGTTCCTGCGTGCTCACCAACGACTGGTGCAGCCATGCGGCGCCCAACCAGTAGCTTTCTGCATTGGGTTGGGCCACACGAATAACGTCCAGCAAACGCGCCCCCGGCTTGACCTCGAAGGCGCCGGGGCTGCGCACATCGCCACTGACTGTAACGGCCGCCTGGCCAGTGCCGGGGCCGATCAGCAACAGGCCCAGCCATAAAAGCTTCGAACACTTCATCGGGCTGCCTCCCGGTCGGGACGCAACTGCAAGATTTTCAGGGCCAACCGGGGCGTCAAATGCTGCTCGCTGCGCCAGATGAAACCATCCTGCGGGTCGACCCAATAATGGTTGGTGGCGCGGAAATTCAAGGTGGGAGCGTCCACCTGCTCGTCGATGCGCAGCAAGGCGTAATCCTTGTCCAGAATGCGGAGGGTCTCGATACCGTGGCTGCTGAAACGGCTGTTGACCGCGATACCGATTCGGTTGCCGTCGTAGAGGTCGATCCAGCGTGTGCCGGTGTAGCCGTCGGGCAGATGCTGGAGGCCGCGCTTGAACGGCGATTCGCCACTGAAACGCGTGCCATCCAGGGAAACACCCAGCCCGACAGTGCGTACCACCAGGCCGTCACGCATCATCACCACTTGCTTGCCGGAAGCGACCCAGAACTGCAGGTCGCCCCGGCGCCGGGCCATGGCCATCACGCCCTCGCTGACGGCGGTGGTCACCAGGATCTGCGGGTATGGCACCGCGTCGACCTGGGCGCGGGTCACGTTGATCGGGGCCGGGCCCGTCACAGAGGTTTCGAGGGTGTACCACGACGCCCTCATCAACGGGTTACACCCGCACAACAAGAGCGCCATCGACAGGCAGGCGCTGGTAGGCAACATTTTCACCACGGGATAACGCCTTATCTGCTGTTGACTTCACTGAGGTCATTGGCCGATCGGGCACCAATCCCAATGGCACTGGCGGTCGGCAGCAACTGGCTGATCAGGCGGTTCCAGCGCGTCACGCCGGCCGGCCCGACGTACACGATGTCCTGGGGTTGCAAGTCGAACCGGGTGGCCAGCACCAGCGCGGACGGTGACTGGGCATCGAGCTGGAACACCTTGGCCGGTTCGGCTTCCAGGTTGTCCACGCCGCGAATCACATAGACCGCATTGCCATTGGAAGTGGTCTGGTTCAAGCCGCCTACGGTACCCAGGGCATCGGTCAGGTTGATCGACTTGCCCTTGAAGCTCAGGGCCCGGGGCTGATTGACTTCGCCCATCAGGTAGACACGTTTCTGGTCGTTATAGGGCAGGTACAACCGGTCGCCGCCCTTGAGGTAGATGCCCTGCAGTTGCGAGCCCTGGCGATTGAGGCTGTCCAGGTCAAGCGTGTACTCACGGCCGTCGCGCGTCAGGGTCAGGCTCGAGAGGTCGGCATTCGTGGGGTCGACACCGGCGGCGCCAATGGCCTCGACGGCGCTCAATGGCGTGGTGGTGATCGGCTGTTGCCCGGCCTTGATCACCGCCCCGGTCACCACCACTGTCTGGCTGGCAAACCGCAGGACACTGACGTCAACCTGTGGGCTTTCAATAAATTGCGACAAGCGCCCGGCGATAAAGGCCCTCAGCTCTTCAATGGTCTTGCCGGCCACCGGGACGTTGCCGATATACGGATAAAACAACGTGCCATCGGGGCGAACCAGGCGCCCGTTGGCGTCGATCTGCTGTTGCGGCCCGGACGGTGCCGTCAACTCGGGATGGTCCCAAACCGTGATAAACAACAGGTCATTGGCACCGACGCGATAGCCACCGGGTATATAAGACAACAGTTCTGCCGGCACCGATTCACGAACATGCGTGGCGGCATCCATGGCAATCAATTTGGGGGTGATGGGAATCAACTCTACCCGAGTACTTTCGGAAGAACCCTCACTGGACATTTGACTGGTGTCCATATGTTGACCAGGCGAAAACATGCAGCCGTGCAAGCTGAAACTTGCCAGCAAAAGAACAGGTAACCTACGAATCATAATGGCACTACGCTAGTCGAGGGCGAGTCTAAAAAAGATCACCCAGAAGTTCCGGGTGATCTTGAACAACACACATTGCGGGTTATTAGTTGGTACCGGTGGTACCGCCTGTACCGGTGGTGCCGCCGGTGCCGGAAGTACCGCCATTGGAACTGCCGCCCGAGTTGGAAGCCGCCGCCGCAGCGCCGACTACCGCGGTACCGACCCCGACGGTTTCACCGAGCGTCACGCCGCCCACGAGCGGGGTGCTCAACGACAGGGGCTCGCTCGCGCCGGCCGCATCGCTCAAGGCCTCGCTCGCGACTTCACCTGCCGCCAATGCCGCAGTACTGCTAAAGGCCAGCACGCCGGCCAACAGTATTTTCCTCATATCAGACTCCTTCTCGATATTTACCCCTTATCAAATAATGCAATAAGGGCGTAGTGATGGAACGGAGATAAACAGGCTATGCAAACTGCGCAAAGATCCTGTTGGATCACGCACTTAACCTCCTCGAAATCATCTCACTTGTGGATAGCTCAAACCACCAATGTTAATAATCGTCAGGATTAAACAACGGGGCGTACCGATAACCCGCGACCAATACCGTAATACTCGAAACCATTGGCTTTCATACGCTGCGGATCAAATATATTGCGGCCGTCAAAGATCACCGGCGTGCTCAGTTTTTCTTTTATCAAGTCCAGGTCCGGGGCCTTGAACTCCCGCCATTCGGTCACGATCACCAGCGCATCGGCACCTTGCAACGCCGCTTCCTTGGTGCCCATCAGCAACAGGTCTTCGTTCATCCCGTAAATGCGCTGGGTCTCGGCCATCGCTTCGGGGTCGAATGCCTGGACCCGGGCACCCACGCTGCGCAGTTGTTCGATCAACACGCGGCTCGAGGCTTCGCGCATGTCATCCGTATTGGGCTTGAAGGCCAGGCCCCAGATGGCGAAGGTCTTGCCCTCCAGCTGGCCGCCGAAGTGGTGGTGAATATGCCCGAACAGGTGCTGCTTCTGGCGCTTGTTGACTTCCTCGACGGCAGACAACAGCGTTGCCTGATAGCCGATCGACGACGCGGTGCGCTCCAGCGCCTGCACATCTTTCGGGAAGCACGAGCCGCCATAACCGCAGCCTGGGTAGATAAAGTCGTAGCCGATCCGTGGATCGGAGCCAATGCCTTTACGAACCGCCTCAATGTCGGCGCCCAAGCGTTCGGCGAAATTGGCCATTTCATTCATGAAGGAAATCTTGGTGGCCAGCAGGCAGTTGGCCGCGTACTTGGTCAGCTCGGCACTCCTGATGTCCATCGTGATGATCTTTTCGTGGTTGCGGTTGAAGGGTTCATACAGCTCCCGCATGCGGTCCACGGCGTAACTGCTGTCGCTGCCGATGATGATCCGGTCGGGCCGGGTGCAGTCGGCGACCGCCGAACCTTCCTTGAGGAACTCGGGGTTCGAGATCACGTGGAACTCCACCTCGAGCCCCCGCGACGTCAACACCTCGGACACCTTCGCCCGGACCTTGTCCGCCGTCCCCACCGGCACCGTGGACTTGTTAACGATAATCTTCGGCTCGGTCATGTTGAGCGCAATAGTCGCGGCAACGGAGAGCACGTACTTGATGTCGGCGCTGCCATCGTCATCAGGCGGGGTGCCCACGGCGATGAACTGCACCTCTCCATGCCGCACGCCTTGCGCGGCGTCGGTGGTGAAGTGCAAGCGTCCGGCATCATGGTTCTTCTGGACGAGCGCACTCAGCCCGGGCTCAAAGATCGGAATAATGCCGGCCTTGAGGTTCTCGACTTTAGTCGCGTCCACGTCGACACAACACACCTCATGCCCCGCGTCGGCCAGCACCGCTGCCTGCACCAGACCCACATAGCCGATTCCAAATACAGTTACATTCATTTCAATCTTCCTTTAAACAAGCTCGAGACGGCCATAGCGGTCTTCAAAGCGGATGATGTCGTCCTCGCCCAGGTACGAACCCGATTGGACTTCAATCAGCTCCAGCGGGATTCGCCCCGGGTTTTCGAGGGAGTGCACAACGCCAATGGGGATGTAGGTGGACTGGTTCTCGGTCAGCAGCACTTGCTTGTCGGCGATTTGCACATTCGCGGTGCCGGACACCACGATCCAGTGCTCGGCCCGGTGGTGGTGCAGTTGCACCGACAGCTTGTGCCCCGGCTTCACCGTGATCCGCTTCACCTGGTACCGATAGCCCTGGTCCACCGAGTCATATTTGCCCCACGGCCGATAGACTTCGCGGTGGCTGGTGCTCTCGATCCGGTGCTTTTCAGTCAGCTGCGCGACTATTTTCTTGACGTCTTGCGCGTGATCCTTGGTGGTCACCAGGATCGCGTCGGCGGTCTCGACGACCACCACATCATTGATCCCTGCAACCGTGACCAGGCGGTGGCTGGCATGCACATAGCTGTTGGTGACGTCCTGCAGCAGCACGTCGCCCTGGGTGCAGTTCTGGTTCTGATCCTTGAGGCCCGCTTCCCACACTGAGTCCCAGGCACCCAGGTCGCTCCACGGCGAATCGAGGATGACCACCGACGCGATGTCGGTCTTTTCCATCACCGCGTAATCGATCGACACGTTGGGTGCGTTCACAAAATCCACCTGGCTGAGCCGGGTGAAATCCTGGTCATGGGCCGCGTTGGAGAGGGACAGTTCCGCGGCCACCATGATCTCCGGGCTCAGGCGCTCCAGCTCGGCCTTCATCACCGAGGCGCGGAACATGAACATGCCGCTGTTCCAGAAGTAGTTGCCTTGTTCCAGGTAGCCTTGCGCGGTCGCCAGGTCGGGCTTTTCCACGAAGGCATCGACATGCGCGGCGCCGTCCACCGCAGCCGCTTGAGTACGGATATAGCCGTAGCCGGTCTCCGGCTTGGTGGGCACAACCCCGAAGGTGACGATCTTGCCTTTGTTGACTTCCACCTTGGCCAGTGTCAAGGCCGCATTAAACGCTTGGGTATCGCCGATCACATGGTCCGCCGCCAGCACCAGCAGGATCGGATCGTCCCCATCCACCAGCGCCGACAGGGTTGCCGCCGCAATCGCCGGGGCGGTGTTGCGGGCGGTCGGCTCAAGGAGGATTTTCTGCGGGATCACGTCCAGTGATCGACTTTGCTCGGCCACGATGAAACGGTGTTCTTCGTTGCACACAATGATCGGCGGGCTGACGGTCTCGCCCTCTATCGACAGGTTCTTGATGCGATCCAAGGTGGCTTGAAACAAACTCAAGTCACCGTGCAAAGCTATAAACTGCTTTGGTTTAAGCGCTCTTGAAAGCGGCCACAGGCGCGTGCCTGAACCGCCAGACAATATAACTGGGATCATAACGATTACTCGATGATTAAAGGCAATAAGAGCGGATTGACAAACAGCCGAAACTTAAGAAGTAAATGACTTCACATAACTGATCAAGCGGTCCCTTTCGGTAAAGTCCAGTGAACTTTCGGCACTGCTGTAGTTAAGCGCCGAATCAATCGCCGAAAAGAACGCATCTTTATCATGGGCGATAAACACAGAGGGAAGGTCTGCAAAGTTTTCGGCGGTGTCGTACTGGTGATTATTGATGTGTTCACCGCGCCGACTGTCGCGCGGGACAATAACAATCGGTTTGCCCAGTTCAAGGGAGCGAATGATATTGCCCATGCCCGCATGGGAAACAATCACCTTTGACGCATTGAAGTTCTTGGAAAACAGCGGCTCGGCGATGGTCTTGTAAGCCGTAATACGCCCCAGGTCATTTTCGTTATTGCCCACCTGGGCAACAATCGGGACCTGCGGGTTTGCATGACTCCACTCATGCAAGTAGCCGAGCATTCTTTCAAAGGGTGCTTGAGTGCCAACGCTGCAAAATATCATTTATACAATCCTCCCTTTATATTGGGCGCGGCTGTTTTGCGACAGCGTGGGCCACTGGGTCAGCAACTCATCGACAAAATACACAGCGATCCTGCCGGACAACGAGAGCTTCTTGGGATTGGCAATGCTGTCGATCCACAGGGTCTTTTTGCCCATGAGTTTTCCCGCGACCAGCCCCAGCAACCCCGGTGCCGCCCCGGTGGAGATCACGTACCTGGCCTTGCTGCGGTAAACGATCGCAAAGATCTGGCAAAAGCCCTTGATGATCTTCAACGGTTCACTGCGATTAAAGTCCGGGACTTGCGCGAAGGCATGGGTTGGATACTGCGAGCCAATGCTGATATCCACGGTGGCGATGGTAACTTTTTGACCGTCGAAGGCAGGCAGCAACTTGCTCATTTGTACCCAGTGCCCACCTCCAGAACAAATCAATAAAACATCACTTGATTGACTCATGACGGTTCCCTTCCTGTCAGGTGTAATAGACATCATTAAATAGTGGCGGCAGTTCTTAACAGTTGGGCCTGGCCTTTCCAGCGGGTTATTCGCTTGGCTTTGAGCAAGGCCGATTTCTCTTTATAGGTTTCTTGATTGGCGATGAGCTGCGCGACGCCGGCCTTGATGGACAGCGGGTCCAGGGTGTCGACAAACACCGCCGCCTCGGAAAACAACGAGCGCAGTACCGTGGTATTCGAAAGCGCCATCGGCCTGCCGGCGCTGACCGCTTCGTTGGCCACGCTCAGCTGAACGTTGTCGCGGGTGGTCAGGCCGAGCACCACATTCGCGTGGCACAGCAGCTGTTCAAAGGTCGCCTTGCTGAGGAAGCCGGTCAGCTTGATGTTCTCGGGGAGTGACGCCACGAGCTCCTCGGAGAGCTTGCCCTGATGCTTGCCGGTGATCAGGAAGTCGACACCGGGCATTTCGCGGGCGGCGTTGATCACGATCTCGATCGGTTCATCGATATCAAACGAGCACGGAAACAGTACATAGGGTGTCTCGCGCTCACTGGCGGGCGCCGCGTGAAAGTCACACGGCAAGTCTTCCAGGATAAAGATATTGGTGTCATTGACGCCCAGGCCGGCCAACTCTTCTTTGACTTTAAAATTATGAACGACGACGGCATCGATTCTATTCAACAGCGCTACCGTGCCCGGAAAGCCTATCCATTGCTTGCGCAACAGGCTGTTGTGGGCATCGGCGATAATCTTCAGCCGCCGGTTGAATATAAACTTGTAGGCCATTGCTATATGCAATACCGGGCTCGGCGGCAACTGCACCCACAGCACGTCAGGCGAACCGGCCAACAGGGTCTTCAGGGTTTTAAACGACTTGATCAAGTAATCCAGCGGCCGCGCGGATTTCTTCTTGAACTGGTTGGGCAGATGCAGAATGTCATACGCCCAGTATTGCTTCATGGTATCGGCGCGTCGTTGATAGCCAATCCATGCAATCATTAATGATTTCACGTCAGAGTCCTGCATAAATAAAGGTGGGGCCAGTGAGATTGCTTACACTGCAAACCAGATCGGAAAGTCGGCGTTGTATCGAATAGTGTTGTTTCTGAAGCGGATATGTTTGGCCGGATTGCCACCCACGATCGAATACGCTGCAACGTTGCGCGTGACCACACTGCCCGGATAAACAACCGCGCCTGTTCCGATGGTGACGCCTGGCATCACCATCACATTGGGAAAGATCCAGGCATTGTCTTCAATCAACACCGGCTTCCCCACCAGGCAACTCATGGGGTCATCAATATCGTGGCCCAGCGTATAAATCCGGGTGTTATGGGAAATATTGACGTTGTCGCCGATGCGGATGCCCGCCCGGTTATCCAGGTAGCAGTCGTAATTGACCGTGCAGTTTTTCCCGACCGAGAAGTTGCCGAAGGAGAAAAACACCACGTTGCGGTGGATCGTGGTCCGGGCGCCCACCCGGCATCCGGTTGCCCGGAGCAACGCGCGTCGCAGATTGAAAAACAACGCCAGGCTGAGCAGCGTATTGAACAGCGCAACAGCGGCCTTCTTGATGTTCAGCTTCAGGTTCTTCATCTACTCGCCCTGCCCTGCAGTATCCGTTACGCGCTGTGAACTCATCACAAAATTCCTGAAGCGGATATTGGTACTCACCGGCGTGGCGAAAGACGGGTTATTGCCACCGAAGAACGTCGAAAACAGCAAGCCGTCGATGGTGATCTCCGGCGTGTCTCTAAACGTCAGCCCGGTTTCCGAGTGCACCAGCTGGTTGTCGTACCAAATGGAAATCACACCGTCGGCCTGCCCCGGCGTATTCAACTTCACCAGTTGCTCCAACCTGTGCCATTGCCCCACCGTAAAGATCCAGGAACCCAACCCGACTGCCGTGCCCCAGGTTTTACTGGTGGGCAAATACGCGTAAATGGCGCCGGCGCCCTTTTCTTTCCAGATGTAGCGCGTGGAAAAGCCGTCATGGCCGTTCGGTATCTTGCCGCCCGTATTGCCGGTGCCACCGTAGAGGCCCGGGAGCTTGCCGCCTTTTACAAAGTCGAAATTCCTGTCGAACTTCAACTCATAGGTCAGTACCAGGCATTCCCTGCCCGGTTGCGGCAGTGGGGATTTGAATTCAATGCCGCCGTAGGGCAACCCGAGGCGCACCATCGAACCCGGGTCATAGGAGCCGGCCGGAAAATGCACGGCAATGTCCTTGATCTTTTGGCTGTAGGCCTTGTTCGTCAGGTTGGCCCTGCCCTTGATGCTGCTTTGCGCCTGGGGCCCGTCGGCCATCTGCGAAATGTCCGGCAGTGACGGGTAGATGTTCTTGATGCCTGGCTCGCAACGGTCGTTCAACTCAGATGCGCCGCTGGCAGCCACCTGCAGGGCGCACGCCACAATGAGTAGCGTCGAGGCTGTCTTTTTCACGTCGGTTGCCCCTCCACTTTATTTTTCATCGACCCATTTCAAAAAGTCGTCGACCGCTTTTTGCGCAAGGGAAGAACGCTGGGCGATCTCCTGCTTGAGGTGCTCGGCCATTTGCGCCTTGGATTGCCGGAATTCGCTGATGGTGGCCTTGATCACCTCAGGGTCTGGGGTGCTGACCAGCCGGGTGCCCTGCGGCAGCATTTCATGGACTTTTTTCAGCTTGTTTTCGATTTCAACCGCGATGGTGGGAAAGCCCAGGGAAGCCGGCAGCAGTACACCGTGTGCACGGGCGCTGATGATCACGTCGGACTCGACGATCAGTTTCGCCATGAAGGTTTCGGGCGTATCGCCCGCCGCGTCCCAGCACAACCATTCGAACGTGTGGTACTTGTCGATCAGGTGCTGGTCACGTTCCTTGTACAGCGAGACCAGGCGTACCTGCTCGCCACGCTTGGCGAGCTCATCCGCGGCCTGGACCATCGCCTTGATGAACTGTTGCCCGTTCGCGTCATGGGGCCAGTCGCGCAGGATGAAGGACAGGTACTTGCCCTTCTTGAGGCTGCCGACCTCCAGGTCTTTGCTGGAGATCCACAGGTCGGAAAGCAGGCTGGGGTCGGTGTACACCTCGACGTCGGACTTTCCGAAGGCTTTGCAATGCTGCTGGCTGGTACCGTCCCGCACGGAAATGTAGTCACAGCGATTGATCACGCTGACGGCGCGGGTCAGCAGCTTGCCGCCGCCATCGAAGGGGCCCAGGCCAATGCAGAACGCTGCCAGGCGCCGGTGGAAATAGATCCTGTCGACACCACCGCGCAACCCGACATACAAACGCAGAAGCGTGGACTTCAGGTCGGTCTGCGCCTTGATGCTCTTGCACAGCTTCGCCACGATGCCTTTGTTGGCAGCCGCCTCTTTGGCCGGTGGGATAAACGAGAAGAACTGGCCCCCACCGCCCAACACCACCAGGTCAGCCTTGACCGGCTCCTTGATGTGCAGCCACTTGATACGCGGGTTGAAGTTCCTGGCGATCTGCGGATGATCGACACCCACCGCTATATCCGATTCCTTAAAGCGTTTTTTCAGAATATTGATCACGCATAGCATTAATACGTCATCACCCAAATTACCAGGACCGTATGCCCCCCGGATATATACTTTGCTGATATTCATGCTGGGCTTCCATTTTCCACGGGGTCATTAAACACGGCATTCAAGGCAAACGTTGTTGCGAGAATGTAGATAAATATCAGCGCCATGATCATTAATCGATACAGCACACTTTCGACATAGGCGCTCGATATGAAACTGATGAAAGGCAATGTCCACAAGATCAGGATCCTGGGAGATACGAGCAACTCCAGAGGTAATATCTTCTTGTAGACGAAATACGGCAGTCCCAGCAGGAAGTGAATAAACTGCGAACCGATAAATGCCTTGGCAATCCCGATTGCACCTTCTTCCCGAAGCCACAGTGCTCCGGCAATGAATAACACTCCCCATAGAATGTTACTCATCACACTGAACCAGGCCAGGTTCATCACGATCATCTTTCTTGAAATACCGGACTTGAATGCACTGAGCAGCGAACCCAGGATTACCAGGACTAATGTCACTTCAAAATCCCGCCCCAGGAAACTGCTGCCATACAGTTTGGCCAGCAACTCGGGGAACATGATCACCGGCTGTATGATCACCAACACCACCAGCCAGCCCGACAGAAAGTTCAAGGCGTCCAACTTGCGGCTTTTACCGCCCAGCGCGGCGGCCAGCATCGGCACCAGCACAGAGCCCAACACCACGGAAACATGGGAAAAGATCGCGTTCCATTGCATCGCGGCGGCGTACATGCCCAATGCGGCAAGGCCGTTAGTTGTTTCCGCCAGCAACTTGTTGGCGAACCAGTTCATCGGGGCGACCATCAACCCCGTCAGCAATACCGGCAGGCCAACCGACAGCACTGCGTGCTTTTCAGTCATTGCACCTTTGAAACTCAGCGTGGTATTTCGGGCCTTCAAAGTCTTCCAGCAGGCCAGTGCGCTGAAGAACACGATCAGCAATTGAGAACCGGCCAAGCCCAGCAGCGCACCATTGAGTCGCAACTGCAGGGTCAGGAAGTACGTCGCCGGGATCGCGACAATCGCAATGATTCCGTTGATGGTCGCGATTGTCCGGTATTGGCCCCAACCGGTCAGGCAGCCCTGGGTCCATCCCGACAGGATAATCAACGTGATGGTGCTCAATACGATCAGCGATGCAGCGCTGAGGCTGTCTGCCCCCAGGATAACGCTGGAGAAAAAGTGCGGGAAAAACAGCGCTGTCCCGATGATCATCCCGCTGAACACAACCGAGAACAGCAGCGTCAGCGCGATGCCCCTGCCGGTCTTCTCGGGACAGGTCTCCTTGAACTGCCCGATATGCTTGGCCGTTGCCGTGGTGGTGGCTTGGGCGGCGACGTTGGCAAGCATCACAATCGCGCTCTGGATCAAGCCATACTCGCCAAACGATTGCGCACCCAATACCCGGGCAACCAGGATGCCGGTGATGACCACCGACACTTTGGTGGCCACGGCAGAAACGAAACTCCATGCCGTACTGGACACGAACTTTTTCAACAGTGTGCTGTTCATCCGGCATTCACCTGCAAGGGTGTGGTTATCAGCGGCTGGCCAGGCTTGAGGATCTTTTTGCGTTGCCTGGCGGTGTGTTCGGAACAGACCCGCAGCACAATCGCGCCATACGCGATACCGATGGCGTACGGCTGATAAGGCGTGGCCGAGACAACGAACATCACCCCCAGAAAGATGGCGATCGAAACCGCCACCCGGCTGTTCATGTGCTGGGTAATCGAGGTAATGAACACGTACAGCAAGTACACGCCGATCAGCCCGTACTTAACGAAGTAGGTTAGGTAGGCACTGTCGATATTCGAGTTCTTGTCATCGAGGCCACGGTACTCGAACCAGGGAATCTCGAACGGCGTGCCCGCGCCCAGTCCCACAAAGTAATGCAGCGGGTTCATGCCGCGGATCAACTCCAGCGCCGGGCTGAAGCGCGTGGCCAATTGGGCGGCCATGCCTTCGGACGACAAACCATCATTGATTCGATCAGCCCCGATCATATTGCTGATGCCAATGAACGCCATCAGCACCACCGCCCCGGCCAGGGCAACGCCTATCATGCGGGCCGGCCGGGTGTATTGGTGGATGATGATCGCCGCAAACACCGAGACAAAGATGAAGCGAGAGTTGGCAATGAACAAACAGATGAATGAAGTGGCCAGGCAAATGCTTGCGAGCTTTTTCCTGTGTTCGAACAGCCGTGGGTCTATGAAGTAATAAATCAGGTAGGCCACGGCGGCGTACGTACCGCCGTCCAGGTAGCGGTAGGCGTTTTCTTCGTAGTAGACGTCTTGAAACTTGTACAAGCCCAAGCGTAACCAGGCAATGTCCAGCACATTGAAGGCGGTCATCGCGATCAATAGCAGGAGCACTGTCTGCAACTTCAGCGTTTTTGCGGCAAGGGTCGCGATGTTCGAGAGCACGATAAATGACAGGATCATTATAAACGGCCGAACATCCTTCAACAGGTATTTGTTCGAGGACTCCAGCAGGCCGCAGGCGAGTAACACCACATACAGCCCGCAACCAAAAAGCAGGCCGCCCGGTACCGTCAATTGTTTCTTCTGTGTAGCCACCTGCCGGATCAGCAGTGCGCCCAGCCCGCCCACGATATAAAAGTCAAAGAAGTAGATACCCTTGAGCGAGATTATTTCGCTGTAGGAGTTACCCGTGGGAATAACAGCCAGCATTATCCCGAACACTACGATTGAGTATTTTGGATTTTTCGCCGCGAGCAAACCCGCTGACAGCGCGATAAGGGATAACAGGTAAAACATGGCTGGGTATTCTTTATGCTGATTTGAATTTGGCACGCTACCGCCCCAGGATTTTTCGTTCATTTCCTGAAAACGTGACCTCTATCCTGCAATTACAGTGGTGAATCAGCTCCGATCAGCCTGGTACTCGTACTGGTAATACCCATAGTTGCCGTAGCCATATTTGGCCGACGCTTTCTTTTCAACGCCGTTGAAGATCGCGCCCCTGAGCACGATGCCGTTCTGGGCAAATCGGCGCATGGTGTGCTCGATCTCTTTTGCCGGGTTCAAGCCATAGCGGGTGACGATCAGGTTGGTCCCCGATTGCCGTCCCACGATGGCTGCGTCGGTCACGGCCAAGAGCGGTGGCGTATCCAGAATCACCAGGTCATACCGTTCGCTGACCTGCGCCAACAGCTCGGTCAGGTTGCGGTGCATCAGCAGCTCGGAAGGATTCGGCGGTATTTGCCCGCGGCTGATGATGTCGAGGTTTTCAATGGCGGTTTTGTGGATGGCGGATTCAAGGGTGCATTGATTGGAGAGGATGTCGGAAAGCCCATCCTTGGCCGGCACACCCAGCACTTTGTGCAGGTAGCCCCGTCGCATATCCACGTCAATCAACAACACGCGCTGCCCGGTTTGCGCGATGACCGCCGCCAGGTTCACCGAGACAAAGGTTTTACCCACCTCGGGGCTGGGGCCGGAAATCATGATCCGGTTATTCGGCGCCTCGAGCATCGCGAAGTGCAAACTGGTGCGCAAACTGCGCAAGGCCTCCACTGCCAGGTCCGTGGGGTGACTGATGGCCAGCAATGAAGAACCGGCATCGGCACGCCCACGCCCGCGGGTGATTTTGTCTTCTTCGACCTTTTGCAGCGTGCTGTACGGAATCGACGCGTACACCGGCAAGCCCAGTTGCTCGATGGCCTCGGGGCTTTCCAGGCCACGGTTCAGCGCCTTGCGCAGCAGCACCAGCGTCACCGCCAGGAAGCCGCCCAGCAGCGTCGCGATCAGCACGATGAGGATCTTTTTCGGCTTGATCGGCTTGAAGAAATTGACGTCTGCGGTGTCGATCAGGCGCACGTTGCCCACGGTGCCCGCGC
The DNA here is from genome assembly GCF_013386835.1 of Pseudomonas sp. IPO3774. Taxonomy (NCBI): domain Bacteria; kingdom Pseudomonadati; phylum Pseudomonadota; class Gammaproteobacteria; order Pseudomonadales; family Pseudomonadaceae; genus Pseudomonas; species Pseudomonas sp. IPO3774. The sequence goes on along the minus strand of NZ_JACAQY010000011.1, from coordinate 8,094 downwards.
GCATCACATCGAGTTCCTGGGACTTGTTGAGCAACTGGGTGTAAATGGCCGTGCCGACCTCGACATCCCGGGTGAGGCTCAGCAGTTCCTGTTGGGTGGAAGGCAGGCTCTCGACCCGGCTCGCCAGGCTCTGCTGCTTGCTGGTCAGCTCGCCGATCTGAGTCAGCAATGCGCGATACGCGGGATGCTGGCGGGTGAACTTGCGGTCCATCTCGGCCTGTTGCAGCTTCAGCTCGGAGATGCTGGTATCGAGGCCCACGATCTGGTCGAGAATCGCCTTGGTTTCCAGGGTGATGTCCACCGACTTACTGCGGGTCTGGTATTCATTCAAGGCCTTCCCGGCTTTTTCCAGGTCCTTCTTGACCTCCGGCAGTTGCTCCTTGAGAAACGCCAGGCTTTGCGCCGCCTCAGCCGAGGTGCGCTCCACGTTCTGCCGCACGTAGATCGCCGCGATCTGATTGAGGATTTTGATCGCTTGGTCCGGCTCGGTGCTTTCCAGCGCCAGGCCGATCATGCCCGACTCCTTCCCTCGCTCGACCACATCCAGGTTCTCCTGATAGTCGAGGATGCTGGTCAGTCGCGCATTGCGGATCACCCGGAAACGCGTGCCGGGCTTGGCGCGCAGTTCTTCAATCTGGAATGCCACGCCATTTTGCTCGAACGGCTGCCCGGCCTCGCCGGCCGCCAGCACCTGGTCATCTTCATCCACCAGGGTGTAGTGCGCGTTTTCACCCACGGTCAGGGTCAGCTTCTTGCCCAATTGCCCGTCGGGCAGGTCCAGCTTGAAGATCTTCAGCGACTCGCCGCCCCAGGCGAAGCTGTCCAGGCCCAGCAGCGGCTCGGCGATTGCACCGGGGTTGGCCTTCTGGAAGCGGCGCGCCAGGAACTCACCCACTACCGGGAAGTACATCGGCTGTACGACGATATCGAGTTTCAGGTTGTCGACGGTTTTGCCAATCACGTAGCGGGACTGGATCAGCTCGATCTCGGTGGCCGACGGCGACTCCTTGCCCAGCATCCCGCCGATGTCCGAGAAGCCCAGCAAGTCGTTCTTTTTCGCTTCGACCTGCAGCAGGGCATTCGCCTGGTAGACCGGGGTTGCCAGCACCGCATAGGCGGCGCCAGTGACCATAAAGGCACCGGTCACCGCAGCGATCAGCCATTTATGGTCGATCAGTGTTCCAAACAGACCGAGGAGATCAATCTCCCCGTTATCGTCTTCCTGTACGGTGACTGCTGGCGTTTGCTGCATAAGTCGGATTCTTAGCCTTTATTTCGATTCAAAAAGTAGTGGCGATCAGCGTGCAAGACGCTGCGCCCATGCGTTTACAGCCTCTTCGATCAACGCATAAGCGTGCACAAACGCGGCCTTGCCTTGACGGTACGGGTCGCTGATCTCTCGCTCGTTTTGCCATTTGCCCAGCAGCAAGACCTTGCCTCGTGCCTCGGGCGCCATGCTGAGTACGGCATTGATGTGCTGTCGTTCCATGACCAGGATCAGGTCGGCTTCACTGATCGCCTGTGGCGCCAACTGGGTGGCCTGGTGCTTGTCGGCCGGATGACCGTGGGCTTCGAGTACCGCACGGGCGGTGGTTTCAATCGGCTTGCCGACCAACGCGGCAATACCTGCAGAACTGATCTTGATATCGGAGCACGGGAGTGCGCCACGCAAAAGACTTTCCGCGGTGGGACTACGGCAAATATTGCCAATACAGACAATCAACACTCTTTTAAACAAGGCACTATCCCCGGGCCATCCATTACCCCATGAAGCAACCTCTTCAACTTCATTACTTCACGGCAGTATTTATTAACACGTAACCCTTACTTCCCCCAAAATTATCTCCGGACGAAAAATAACAACCACCGCCTTCAAACCGACAATTTATAACATTCATTACTTCGTCACTCCCATCGGCTTTAAATTACAGCCTTGTCACGTATCGCCCTATATAGGAAGAGGAACGCCCATGAGCGCAAATGCCAACAAAGCCTGGTACCTGGTCCAGTGCAAATCCCGGCAGGACGAGCGCGCCGAGGAGCACCTCCAGCGCCAGGGCTATACCTGCTTCCGGTCTACCTATAAACGCGAACGGCTGTTGAAGGGCCAGCGCAGGACCACCCGTGAATCGTTGTTTCCAGGCTATCTGTTTATTCAAATGAGCCAGCAGGACAGCTGGAGCTCACTGCGCTCGACCCGCGGTGTGTCGCGGGTGGTGGCATTCGGCGCGCACCCGTTGCCCATCAGCGACACGCTGGTGGACGAACTCCAGGAGCGCGACCACCAGGCCGTGGTGAGCGCCCTGTTGCAGCCCGGCGAAAGCGTGCGCATCAATGAAGGGCCGTTTGCCGAACTTGAAGCGGTCTTCCTGGCCATGGACGGTGAGGAACGTGTGGTGTTGCTGATGAACTTCCTGCAACGGGAACAACGCATCAACTTGCCATTGGCAGAAATCAGCCGAGTGCAAAGAAGTGACTGATAGCGGCGCTGAACAGACAAGAAATAACATTCAACTTAATAACAGACTAAAAATAACATCCGCTTACTTTTTCACCTCTTGAGAATAAAGTAATACGTGAATTAACAGCGAGGGACGGCCATGAAAAGTTCAAAGCTATTGGTAGAGCGTATCGGCCTGTTTCCTTCTTCGGGAAACATTCACGTCAAGGTTAATAGTTCAACCACCGTTGTAGAACGCATGCAGGTGTTATACGCCGGCCATTCCCTGGACAGTGACGAATCCTGTACCGGGCTTTCAATGGTGTTTGCCGACTGGCGCTTCAAGTTGCAGGTGAGCAATCCCCTGTCCATCTGCCTGTGCGTGGAGAGCCGCGGCGACAGCCACCTGATGCAAATGAAGACGGCCGAACTATTGGCGAATATTTCCTGCACCGAGGAGCGGCCATGAGCATTTATGAGGATCTGAAACGGGCCTACGCCTTGAAAAGGCTGACGAACACGTTTGAAGGTTTCGTGGGCCTGGCACCGCACGAACAACTGCCGGCGGAGCAATATGCGCGCAACACCCGGATCATGTCCCACTGGCTGGATCAGTTGCGCGGCATCTCACCGCAGGACATAACCGACACGCTGTTCAAGCAGATGAAGCGTTCGCAGCGCCGTGGCGATGCCCGACGCTTCAATTGCCAGACGGTGCTGCTGGAGCTGCTGGTGGAAAGTAACCTGGCCCTGGACCTGGCCACTTACTCGGCGTTCAACTGCATGGAAGAGGCCCGCCAGGAAGGCTCCTGATGGGCCTGGTCGGCACCTGATACGGCCACTGCCACATGGTTGAGCAGCTTCTCGGCGTTGTACTTGGGTGCCATCGCACTTAACAACAGGATCACCATTCCCCCCCCGATCAACGATGGGGAAACCCGCACTTCAACCACCTCAAGGCGCCACAGAAACGCCAGTGCCGCCATGCCGCCCAAAAAGCCACCGGCCAGAGCTTCGTTGAGTGGATGAATATAGGGTGCCACGCAATAGGCACTGAACCAGCCGGCGATCAACATCCCGGCGATAGCTGCGGGCCAGCGCCACTCGGGGTTGACCCGGCGCGCCACCAGGCTCATCGCCACGGGCACCATCAACGACGTATTCATGGCGTGACCGCTGAGCACCGCAATATCCAGCTGCTGGAGCGCCACGCCCCAGCCCTTGAACAGCAACTTGCTGAACGCCACGATGGAATAGGTGCAGGCGATGGTCATCAGCCACCACTTGACCGCCTGGGGCCGGGAATACCAGAGCCAGACGGCGATCACCACTGCGGCCGGAATCATGACGGTGATACCGCCATATTGCGCCAGTTCTTCCCGTATCAAGTGCTGTTCCCTACCCGCAAGTTTTCCCCGGACCCATGAGACCTCAGGTCCGGGCAAAACACAACGACTTCAGGGCGTGCCAGCCAGCGATTGCGGCGAAAACACCTCGGTATCCGTCAGTTTCCGTACCTCTACCCGGTGCGGGAAAATCTTCTTTTCCACAAACAAATCATCCACCTGCTGCAACGCCTGCACATCCCGCTCCTCTACCGGCAGCAGCGACTCATCACCCCATGTGCGCAGCAACTGTGAAACCTTGAGCGGGATATCGTTGACCGTGGCAAACACCCGTGCGTATTCCTCGGGGTTATGCTGCGCCCATTCAAAAGCCTTGGCGAACCGCTGCAAAACGTCACGCAACGCCTGGCGCTTGAGCGGGTCGCTGAGCACTTCATCGGACGCGGTAATAAACGTCAGGCCGGTATTGATGCCCTCCCCGCTGATCAGCACCCGCGCGCCCTGCTGTTCGGCGAACGCCTGGTACACCCCGAAGGTCGCCCAGGCTTCGATCTTGCCGGCGTTGAACGCAGGTAATGCATCGGTGGGCAGCACGAAGCCGACGTTGACGTCCTTTTCATCCACGCCGGCATTCGCCAGGGCGCGGATCAGCAGGTACTGGGAAATGCTCCCACGGGCCGACGACACCACCACATTGCGTCCTTTCAGATCGGCCACGCTGTGGATCGGTGAGTCGGGCGGCACCAGGATCGCAATGCTGCGCGCCTGACTGCGGCGCACCGCAACGATACGCAGCGGCGTGCCTCCGGTGGCAGCCGCCAGCACCGGCGTATCCCCGGCCGGGCCGAGGTCCACGGCGCCGGCGCGCAAGGCTTCGAACAGCGGCGCGGCGCCCTGGAAGTTGGCCCACTGGACCTTGTAGTCGATGCCATCTAGGGCGTGGGCGGCCTCCACCACCGTGCGCAAGCCCTTGGCCTGGTCACCGAGGATCAAGGTCACACCCGACAGATCCGATGCAGACTTCGGCGCTTCAGCGGCTTTGTCGCAGCCGCCCATCAGCAGTGCAGCCGCCAACAGGCAAAGGGTTCTGAATTCAACCATGGGCAAACCGCCTGACGCTGGCGTTCGCAGGCTGGGCGGCGGGGGCGTCCACTTCAACCCCCAACAGGCTCAGCAAGCGCGCGCGAATCGCCTGGAAACCGTCCTGGCCGGTATCCCGTGCACGGGGCAGGTCGATGCGCAGTTGCTCGGCAATCTTGCCCTCCGCCAGCACGATCACGCGGTCGGCCAGCAGGATCGCTTCGTCGACGTCGTGGGTCACCAGCAACACGGCCGGCGTGTGTTTGCGCCAGAGCTCGATGATCAGGCGATGCATCTTGATGCGGGTCAGCGCATCCAGCGCGGCGAAGGGTTCGTCGAGCAACAGCAGCTTGGGCTCGCGCACCAGGCCGCGGGCCAATGCCACGCGCTGGGCCTCGCCGCCGGAGAGGGTCGCCGGGTACGCCTCCAGCCGATGGGCCAGCCCGACTTCCGTCAACGCCTGCACCGCACGGGCCTTGGCGTCGGGAACCCGCAGGCCGAGAATCACGTTTTTCCAGGCGCGCTTCCACGGCATCAGGCGCGGCTCCTGGAACACCGCCGCCCGGGCCTTGGGCACGCGCAACTGGCCGCTGTCGATGCTGTCCAGGCCCGCGAGGCTGCGCAGCAAAGTGGTCTTGCCGGACCCGCTGGCGCCCAGCAACGCAACGAACTCCCCCGGGGCGATATCCAGGTCCAGGCCGTCGATGACCCGCTGCTGGCCGAACTGGCGCACCACATTGCGCAACTGCACCGGTGCTGTTGAAGCTTCGAGAATCGACATGTCAGTTCCTCACAAACGATGGGCGCCAGGCCAGGGCAAAACGTTCCAGGGTGCGGATCAAGCCGTCGATCAGCAGGCCCAGCACGCTATAGATCAACAGGCAGATCACGATCACGTCGGTGCGCATGAAGTCCCGCGCATCACTGGCCAGGTAGCCGATACCGGCGGTGGTGTTGATTTGCTCGACAAACACCAGGGCCAGCCAGGAGATGCCCAGGGAATAGCGCAGGCCGACAAAAAACGAAGGCAACGAGCCCGGCAGGATCACGTGCCAGATCAGCTCGCGACGGTTGAGGCCGAGGGTGTTGGCGGCCTCGATCAGTTTGGGGTCGATGTTGCGGATGCCGGCGAACAGGTTGAGGTACACCGGAAAGGTGGTACCGGTAACGATAAGTGCGATCTTGGTGAACTCGCCGATGCCGAACCAGAGGATGAACAACGGCACCAGTGCCAGGGAAGGAATGGTGCGCAGCATCTGCATCGGTGAGTCGAGGATTACCTCGCCGCGCTTCGACAGGCCGGTGATCAACGCGGCCACCACCCCGATACTCACGCCGATGCTCAAGCCCAGCAGCGCCCGTTGCAGGGACACCAGCAGGTGCTTGCCCAGCTCTCCGGAGACGATCATTGCCCACAGGGTGCCGCCAATCTGAGACGGCGCGGCGATGATCCGTGCCGGGATCAAGCCCAGCTCGGAGGCCAGTTCCCACAGCAACAGCAACACAATCGGGCTGACCAGCCGCAGCAACACATCGGGGGTGCGCCAGTTGCGCAGCCAGCGCGGAATCAAGCGGGATGCAACGCCGGCTTGACCCTCGGCCTTGTCGACGGAAAACGAACTGGCGTTAAGGGACTTTTCAGTCATCGGGCTTCCTTCCTCATCAAGAACACGGCCAGGAGCGCCGCTGCGGTTTCATGCTATTCGCATAAAAAACCTCAGTGAAATTCTATTTGGGAATAACCTAATGCGATTAAAATGCGCATTACTGATAACAATCTAAAACTATGATTCTGTATTTTTATAATTAGGATAGAACCAATCGGCATTTTACAGGCTCGGGTACGGCCTCTATTTTCGATAGCAGCTTTATTCCTGCCCTCAACAAGGACTGACCATGAGCATCGAATTTATCGGCTATATCGGCGGCCACCACGCCTCCGAGATCCACCCTCGCAGCGGCCCGACCTTGCAGCCCGACTACGTGGAGACCGTGGCCCGCGCCCACGAAGAGGCCGGCTTCGACCGCGCGCTGGTGGCCTTCCATTCCAACAGCCCGGACAGTACGTTGATCGCTGCCCATGCGGCCAGCGTGACGAAAAAGCTGCAGTTCCTGATTGCCCACCGGCCCGGCTTCGTCCAACCCACCCTCGCTGCGCGGCAGTTCGCCACGCTGGATGTGTTCAACGGCGGGCGCACCGCGGTGCACATCATCACCGGCGGCGACGACCGTGAACTGCGGGCCGATGGCAGTCATATCGACAAGGATGAGCGTTATGCGCGCACCGACGAGTACTTGAGCGTGGTGCGGCAGGAATGGACCAGTGAAAAGCCCTTCGACCATCACGGCACTTACTACCGGTACGAGGGTGCGTTTTCGACGGTGAAGTCGCCGCAGCAGCCGCATATACCGTTGTATTTTGGCGGGTCTTCAGCGGCGGCCATTGCGGTGGCGGGCAAGCATGCGGATGTGTATGCGCTGTGGGGTGAGACCTACGAGCAGGTGAAGGGAGTGGTCACCCAGGTGCGGGCTGAGGCGGCCAGGCATGGGCGTACGGTTCGCTTCAGTTTGTCGTTGCGGCCGATTCTGGCAGAGACTGAAGCGCTGGCTTGGGAGCGTGCGGATCGCATCTTGGAGCAGGCGACGGCGCTGGCTGAGGAGAATGGGTTTGTGAGGCGTGAACCGCCGAATGAGGGGTCGCGGCGGCTGTTGGCGGCGGCGGCCCAGGGGTCGCGGTTGGATAAGCGGTTGTGGACCGGGATTGCGGGGTTGCTGGGGGCCCAGGGTAACTCTACATCGCTGGTGGGTACGGCCGATCAAGTGGCCGAGGCGTTGCTGGATTATTACGACCTGGGTATCACGACGTTTTTGATTCGTGGGTTTGATCCGCTGAATGATGCTATTGATTACGGGAAGAGGCTGATTCCGCTGACTCGGCAGTTGGTGGCTGAGCGGGAGCGCCAGGCGGCTGGAAAAGTGGCCTGAGGGAGGGGGACCGAGTACATATCCGTTTCTTCGGTAACGGCCACTTATGGTTCCGCTCTTACAGCGGGTCACTTTTGGCAAACGCCCCAAAAGTAACCAAAAGGTCTTTGCCCCACCACTCGGTGCCTCGCCTAGGCTCGGCATGCCCGCACTCCGGCCCGGTTCCGCGGGCCGCCGCGACGGGCCATCCATGGCCCGGCGCGGCTAAATCGGCATCCTTGCCGATTTACCCGCTCCACCGTC
>NZ_JACAQY010000010.1:0-29334 GCF_013386835.1 Pseudomonas sp. IPO3774 | reverse complement strand
GAACCAATAGCGGCCGTTACCGCAGCAACGGATATGTACTCAAACCTCACGCCCCCCCAAGGCCGAGCTGTTGCCTGACCAACACTTCCCACACACATTGTCGTTTTCAGCAATCCCCCAACCCTCCAATCCCCCCTGTTTACAGGCCCAAAAACCCGGCATGCCTTGTGCAATGACCCAGTTCCCGGACTTTAGGCCTGACCCATCATGCAAGAACCCGCCCCTTACCCGCGACGATCCAGCCCGTTGCTCCTTATCGGCACCGCCACACTCTGCGGCCTGCTCCTGGGCTGTGGCCAAGGCAGCTCCACCGTCACACGCAGTGACCAGCCGGTAAAGGGCGGCACCCTCGTGTACGCCACCGACCGCGAACCCACCTGCCTCGACCCCCACGTGGCCGGCGACATGCCCCAGGTGTTCGTCGCCCAGCAGTACCTCGACTCCCTGGTCTCGATGGACGCCGACGGCCGCATCGGCCCCTGGCTCGCCAAGACCTGGGAAGTCTCCCCCGACGGCCTGACCTACACCTTCCACCTGCGCAACGACGTGCACTTCACCGACGGCACCCCGTTCAACGCCGCGGCGGTCAAGGCCAACCTCGACCACATGGCCAACCCCAAGACCCAATCCAGCACCGCAGGCGGCTACATCCGCCAATACCGCAGCACCGGCGTGCTCGACGAATACACCGCAGTGGTGCACCTGGCCACGCCGTACGCGGCCTTTCTTGAAGTCCTCGCCCAAGGCTTCCTCGGCATCGAGTCCCCCACAGCCCTGCTGCGCTCGCGCGATGTGAACTGCGAAAGCCCGGTCGGCAGCGGCCCGTTCAAGGTCGTGCGCTGGGACCGGCAAAGCCAGGTCGAGCTGGTGCGCAACCCCGACTACAACTGGGCGCCACCCACCGCCAAGCACCAGGGCCCGGCCTGGCTCGACCGGATCGTCTGGAAGTTCATCCAGGAACCTTCCGTGCGCTTCGCCTCGTTGCAGGCTGGCGAGGTCGACGTGATCGAAGCGTTGCCGCCGGAATCTCACGAGGCCGCTCGACGCAACCCGGACCTGACCCTGGTGATCGCCCAACGCCCCGGCAACCCCACCAACGGCACGCTGAACATTACCCGTGCGCCGTTCGATGACGTGCGAGTGCGCGAAGCCTTTGTGCGCAGTTCCGACATCGAGGGCGCGTTGAAGAGCGTGTACTTCAACGAATTCCCCCGCGCCGGCGGGCCGCTGAGCCCAGCCACGCGCTTCTACAGCCCGGAGTTCCAGCACGCCCAGGATTACGACCCGGCCCGGGCTGCGCAGTTACTCGACCAGTCCGGCTGGACCCAGCGCGACAGCGAGGGCTACCGCACCAAGGACGGCAAGCGCCTGCAAGTCCATGTGGTGATGGGCAACCGCACGCCACCGTCGGAATACACCTTGTGGGAACAGGTGCAGGCCACCACCCGGCAGGTCGGCTTCGAGCTGATCGTCGACCAGATGAGTGACGTGCAGGCCGCCAAACGCCAGGCCGACTGGGACTACGACATTCGCCTCGGCTACTGGAACACCAACACCGCCGACGTGCTGCGGATCATCTTCGGCAGTGAGTTCATCAGCCCGGCGGGTGTCGGTGGTTACCACCAGAACACCGCAGGCTTCAGTGACCCGGCGTTCGACACGCTGATCCGGCAAGCCCTCACCACCCAGGACAGCGAGCAGCGCCGGGCGCTGTATTACCAGGCGCAGAAAATCGCTTCCAGCCAGTACCTGCAATTGACCACCTACCCGCAAAGCACGCGGCTGGGTATCTACAAGACCACCCAGGGCGTGCGGCTGGAGCCGTCGCTGGCGGTGACTTATCTCTATGACGCATGGGTGAACAAATGAGCGACACATCACTTGCCAACCCACGGCGCGAGCGCCTGGCCCGGCTCGGCAAACGTGCGCTGTGGCGCCTTGCCGGCGGCGTGCTGGTGCTCTGGGCGGTGGCCACGCTGACGTTCTTTGCCTTGCGCCTGATGCCCGGCGACCCGGTGCAGGCGATCCTCGGCGGCCCGAGCGGCAACCCCACCCCCGAGACCATCGCCGAAGCCACCCGCGAGTACGGCCTCGACAAACCATTGGCGGTGCAATACGCGTTGTACCTCGGGCGACTGGTGCAGGGTGACCTGGGGGTTTCCTATTCCCAGCACCTGCCGGTGACCCGAGTGCTCGCCGAGCAATCCTGGCCGACCCTGGAGCTGACCCTGACCTCGCTCGCCCTGGCCTGGGTCCTGGTGCTGGCGCTGACGGTGCTGACCGCCGGCCGGCGACGCTGGGTTGCCAGCCTGGCCTCGTTGGCCGAAACCCTGGCCGCCGCGCTGCCGCACTTCTGGCTGGGGATTCTGCTGCTGGCGGTGTTTGCGTTCGGCCTGCGGCTGTTCCCGCCGGCAGGCAGTGATGGCTGGCGCACCCTGGTGTTGCCGTCGTTCGCCCTGGCGATTCCGCTGGCCGGGTTTATCGCCCAGGTCACCCGCGAATCCCTGGATTTGACCCTCGACCAACCCTTCATCCTGACCGCCCGCACCCGTGGCCTGAGTGACTTCAACGTGCGCTTCAAACACGCGTTGCGCCACGCCGTGTTGCCGGGCATCTCGCTGTCGGGCTGGGCCATCGGCGCGTTGATCAGCGGCGCCGTGGTGATCGAAGTGATTTTTTCCCGCAAGGGCCTCGGCCGCCAGTTGTACCAGGCAGTGCAGGCCCAGGACCTGCCGCTGACCATCGGTATCAGCCTGGTGGTCGCCGCCGGTTACGTGCTCGCCAATATCCTGGTCGACCTGCTGTACCTGTGGGTCGACCCTCGCCAACAGGAGCTTCCAGCATGAGTGGCCTGACCCTGGAAACACCGCTGCCCGCGCTGCGGATTCAGCGCACCACTCGCACGCTGCGCCTCGGCCCGCTGTTGGCGATTACCTTTCTGTTGCTGGTGATCGTCGCGGCGCTGGTGCCGCAGTTGTTCGCCTACAGCGACCCGCTGGCCATCGTGCCCCGCGATGCGTTTCATTCGCCGAGCCTGGGCCACTGGTTCGGCACCGATCAGTCGGGGCGGGATATTTTTTCGCGGGTGATCCATGGCACCCGCCAGTCGTTGTTCATCGGCCTGGCAGCCACGGCGATTGCGATGACCATCGCCATTGTGCTTGGCCTGTTGGGCGGGCTGGGCGGCGCGCGGGTGGACCGCGGCGTGGGCTGGTTGCTGGAAGTGCTGTTTGCGTTTCCGAGCCTGATCCTGGCGCTGTTGTTCGTGGCTATTTTCGGCAGCGGCATCGGCCCGCTGATCGTCGCCACCGGGCTGGGCAGTGCGCCGGGTTATGCGCGGATGGTCCGTGGCCAGGTGCTGGCGGTGCGCAACGCGGGCTATATCGAAGCCGCCCGCGCCCTCGGGCATCCGCCGCTGCGCATCATCCTGCGCCAGTTGCTGCCGAACGCCATGCGCCCGTTGATCGTGACCCTGACCATGGGCGTGGGCCAGGCGATTGTCTGGGCCTCGGCCCTGAGTTTTCTCGGCCTGGGCGCCCGTCCGCCGGCACCGGAGTGGGGGACCATGTTGTCCATGGGCCGCGACTTCATCGCCAACGCCTGGTGGCTGACGTTCTTCCCCGGGCTGTTCATCGTATTGACCACGCTGTCGACCACGGTCACTGGCCGTTACCTGCAACAACGCCTGGAGGGCCGTCTTTCATGAGCGACCAGAAACGCTTGATCGTTGAAGGGCTGTCCATCGAGTTTGCCGGGCAGTCGGTGGTGCGCAATCTGTCTTTCACCCTGGAGCCTGGCAAGACCCTGGCGCTGGTGGGCGAATCCGGCTCCGGTAAAAGCGTCACCGCCCGCAGCCTGATCGGCCTGGCGGGTGCGGGCGCGAAGGTTACGGCGCGCACCTTGAGCTATGACGGTGTGGATTTGCTCAGCCTGTCGGAACGCGGCTGGCGTCGTTTGCGTGGCAATGGCATCGGCTTCGTGTTGCAGGATGCACTGGTGTCCCTCGACCCGTTGCGGCCGGTGGGCAAGGAAATTCTCGAAGTGCTGGAGACCCATCGTTGGGGCGACCGTCGCAGCCGTGGCGAACGCGTCATCGAACTGCTGGACCTGGTGGGCGTACCCGAACCGCAACTGCGTGCGCGCCAGCGCCCCGATCAACTCTCCGGCGGCCTGCGCCAGCGTGCGCTGATTGCCAGCGCACTGGCATTGAACCCCGGCCTGGTGATTGCCGATGAACCGACCACGGCGCTGGATGCCACGGTGCAGGCGCAGATCCTGCAGGTATTGCAGCAGATCAAGGCCCGTGGCGATTCGCTGCTGATCATCAGCCATGACCTGGCAGTGGTCGCGCAATTGGCGGATGAGGTGCTGGTGCTGCGCCACGGCGAAGTGGTGGAGCAGGGGCCGATGGATCAGGTGCTGCTCAACCCGCGCCACGCCTACACCCGCTCGCTGCTGGATGCGGTGCCCGCCGAACATGCCCGTGGCACACGCCTGTCGCCGGAGCGCAGCAACGCTGTGGCGCAACCACGGCCGGGCGCGGATTCGCCGGTGTTGCTCAAGGCCTCCGGGCTGGGCAAGCGGTATGTCGGCCCCGATCAACAGTCGCGCCAGGTGGTGGATAACGTCAGCTTCGAGCTGCGCGCCGGTCGCACCCTGGGCATCGTCGGTGAATCCGGCTCCGGCAAAACCACCGTGGCACGCATCGCCCTCGGCTTGCTGCAACCGGATGCCGGTGAGGTGCGTTTTCTCGACCAGCCATGGGCCGCGGCAGGTACCGAGCGGGTCGAGGAAAAGACCCGCCGTGTGCATCGCCGGGATATCAGCGTGATCTATCAGGACCCGCTGAGTTCGTTCGACCCGCGCTGGACGGTGGGGCAGATCCTCAGTGATGCGCTGGACGTTGCCGGTATCGACGCCGAGCAACAGGCGACCCGCGTGACACAGTTGCTCGACCAGGTACGCCTGGCGCCGCAATTGGCCGAGCGCCGACCGTTGCAACTGTCGGGCGGGCAGCGCCAGCGCGTGGCGATTGCCCGGGCGATTGCCAGCAACCCCAAAGTGATTATTTGCGACGAGCCGGTGTCGGCACTGGACGTGTCGGTGCAGGCCCAGGTCCTGGATCTGCTGGCCGACCTGCAAGCCTCGCTGGGCCTGGCCTACCTGTTTATCTCCCACGACCTGGGGGTGATTCGCCACGTCAGCGACGAAGTGTTGGTGATGCGCCACGGCCAGGTGGTGGAAAGCGCCAGCGTCGAGACGTTGTTTGAATCGCCCCAGCACGAATACACCCGGCGCCTGCTGGGCGCGGTGCCACGCCTGCCAGGCAGCGGCAAGCAGTTGGTGGTGCCGGCCCTGGAGCCGGAAAACCCCGGCTGGCTGTTTGATGAATCGCGCCTGTGGAAAATCGCCATCTAGACCTGAATCAAGGAAGTGCCATGAGCAAGTTGTCTGCTGTACCCACGCCGCCGGTTGTAACGGTGGCCGAACTGAACGCCCGCGCCGACCGCATCCTGCCGCAGATTGCCGCCGGCGCTGCGCAACGTGAGCGTGACCGCCAACTGCCGTATGAGGCCGTGGCGCAGATCGCCCAGGCCGGGTTGTTTACCGTGCGGATTCCCAAGCGGTTTGGCGGCGCCGGTGGTTCGGTCAAGGACGTGATTGCCTTGCTGATTCGCATCGCCTCGGCCGACTCCAACGTGGCCCAGGCGCTGCGCCCCGGTTTCGGGTTTGTCGAAGGCCTGCTGGCGTCCCGCGCCGAGGGGGCGGAGGAGGAGCGCGAGCGCTGGTTCGGGCGCTACCTGCAAGGCGCCGTGATCGGCAATGCCGGCTGGGAAGTCGGCGGTGCCAACGGTTCGATCAGTGCGCGCATCGTGCGTGACGGCGAGCACTTTCGCGCTTGCGGCAGCAAGTACTACAGCACCGGTTCGTTGTATGCCGATTGGGTCAGCGCCGTCGCCCTGGACGAGAATGACCAGCCCGTGTCGTTCATCCTGCCGCGCGACCGCCAGGGCCTGGAGTTGCTGGATGATTTCGACGCCATGGGCCAGCGCCTGACCGCCAGTGGCACCACCCATCTGCATGATGTGCAGGTGTTGGCCAGCGAGATCCGCACCCGCACCGTTGAGGAAGGCAAGCGCACGATTGTCACGCCGTTCCTGCAAGTGTTCCTCGCGGCGGTGCAGGCCGGTATAGCGCGAAATGCGCTGAATGATGCGGTGACCTTTGCCAAGGAGCATGCGCGGCCGATCAAGCACAGCAGCGCCACGCGCTCGGTGGATGACCCGTACGTGGAACTGAGCGTGGGCGACGTCTCGGCCCGGGCCTTTACCGCCGAAGCGGTGGTGTTGCACGCGGCGGACTCCATTGACCGCGCCTGGGCTGCGGATCTTGATGCGGTGGCCGTCGACCAGGCGGCAGTGGACGTGGCCCAGGCGCAATACATCGCGGCCGAGTCGGCGCTCAAGGCTGCCGAGCTGGTGTTCGACGTGGGTGGCGCTTCCACCACCGGCCGCGCGCATAACCTGGACCGGCACTGGCGCAACGCGCGCACCGTGGCCAACCACAATCCCCGGCACTGGAAAGCCGCAGCCGTGGGCGCCTGGCAACTCAAGGGCACGCCGCCTCCGACATCGGGGCTGTTTTGAACAAAGCCCTCGACCTTTCACACCCCTTGGGCGAGGTGGGCACCGGGCACGCGCGCCGGGTGCCAATGATCATCGGCTGTGCGCTGTTCATGGAATTGATCGACGCCACGGCGGTGCTCACGGCGCTGCCGCAGATGGCCCAGGATTTCGGCGAGCCCAGCGTGCGCATGAACCTGGTGGTGTCGCTGTACCTGCTGGCGGTGGCGCTGTTCGTGCCGGTCAGCGGTTGGGCGGCCGACCGGTTCGGGCCGCGTCGGGTGTTTATCAGCGCCATCGTGCTGTTCACCCTCGCGTCGGTGGCCTGTGCCTGCTCGGGCTCGCTGTTGCAACTGTCCCTGGCGCGTTTGGCCCAGGGCGCCTCGGGGGCAATGATGGTGCCGGTGGGGCAGGTGATCCTGCTGCGCTGGTCGGCGCGGGAAAACCTGCTGCGTGCCATGTCGTACCTGACGGTGGCGGCGCTGGTGGGGCCGCTGCTGGGCCCACCGTTGGGCGGGCTGTTGGTGACGGTGCTGTCGTGGCATTGGATCTTCCTGATCAACCTGCCGATCGGCGTGCTTGGGGTGATCCTGGTGCTGCGCTATATCCCGGACTATTCCGGGACGCCCGGCCAGCCATTGGACGTTCCCGGCTTGTTGCTCAGCGGTGTGGCATTGGGCGGACTGGTGTTCGGTTTCGAGGTGCTGGGCCACGGCCTGTTGCCGCGCCAGTGGGCGTTGCTGCTGATTGGCGGCGGGCTGTTGAGTGCCTGGCTGTATGTCCTGCATGCACGGCGGACGGCGTACCCGTTGATCGATTTTTCATTGTTGAAAATCCCGACCTTCGCGGTGAGCTTCTGGGGCGGCAACCTGATGCGCATCGGCAGCGCGTCACAGCCGTTTTTGCTGGTGTTGCTGTTCCAGCTGTGTTTCGGGCTTAACCCGTTGCAGGCGGGGCTGCTGAGCGTGGCCGGTGGCGTGGGGGCGTTGCTGATGAAAATGCTGGCAGTACGGATTGTCAGCCGCTTCGGTTTCCGGCGCACCTTGATCGGCAATGCGGTGCTCACCGGTGCAACCATCCTGGCGTGCAGCCTGTTCGAGGTATCAACGCCTTACTGGATTGTAATACTGGTGTTATTTGGCAGCGGGATCATTCGTTCGCTGCAATTCAGCACCCTGGGGGCGTTGACCTATGCCGACGTGCCACCGGAGCAATCCAGCCGCGCCAGCAGCCTGTCGGCGATGACCATTCAGTTGACGTTGAGTTTATCGGTGGGCATCGCGGCGGGGCTGCTCGGTTTGATCATGGCCGTGCGCGGGCATGCCACGGTCGAGCAGAGTGATATCGCCTGGATCATGGCGGGTGCCGGATTGCTGTGTGCCTTGTCGGGCCTGGTTTATCGCAGGCTGTCGCCCCAGGCGGGCTCGGCGATTTATGCAAAACGCGCAGAGGGAATTGGATGATTCGTGCAGCACGTATCGAGGACGCAGGTGACATTGCCTGGGTGCATATTCGCAGTTGGCAGCAGGCTTATCGTGAACTGATGCCGGCGGATTACCTGGCTTCGCTGGAGGCGACGCAGCCTCGGCGTGAAGCCTTTTGGCGGCAGTCGATTGAGCAGGGGAGCGAAGCTGTGTTTGTCGCGCAGGTCGAGGGGCGTGTGGTGGGCTGGATTGTTGTCAGCTCGAGTCGTGATGAGGATGCTGATCCAGGCGTAACCGGTGAAGTGCAGGCGGTGTATGTGCTGGCCGAGCATTGGGGAACGGGGGTGGGCAGGGCGCTGTGGCTCAGGGGGCTGGAGCATCTCGCGAGCCTGGGCCTGGAGACGGCGACGTTGTGGGTGCTGGCTGAAAACCGGCGGGCAGTGCGCTTTTACCAAAATGCAGGATGGATAGCGCAGCCCGAATCAAGCCGCACCCTTGCTCGGGGCGGTCGTGAGTTGGAGGAAATCCGCTACCAATCCCAAAAGTGACGCTGAACCTGTGGCGAGGGAGCTTGCTCCCGCTGGGCTGCGCAGCGGCCCCAAAATCCTGGGAGCGCTTCGCACTCCAGCGGGAGCAAGCTCCCTCGCCACAGGGGAATGTTTGTCTGTTTCATGGGGCACAGTTGCTGCCTATTGAGATCGTTCCCACGCTCTGCGTGGGAATGCCGCTCTGGACGCTCTGCGTCCGCTCTTAAAATCGTGACGCAGAGCGTCACCGGATGCATTCCCACGCAGAGCGTGGGAACGATCACACTCACCATTTTTGCCTGAAAGCTGCGCGGCCACAGGCGTCATTCAGGAATGTCATTGGCCATGAGTTCGTCTTTTTCATTGTTTCGCACCTGGAATGTCCAGCACTTGCCATCGACGCCGGCGGCGTTTGTGCGGCATTTCATCGGGCATTTCAAAGGTTGGTACCTGGCTATCCTGCTGCTGCAGATCGCCGCGGTGGTGTGTTCGATTCTGACGCCCTGGGGGCTGGGGCAGATCACCCGCACCGTGAGCAACGGGCTGGAAGCGGAGCGTGCCTTTGAAGTGCTGCAATGGCCACTGACACTGCTAAGCGCGCTACTGGTGTGCCAAGTACTGTTTACCCGTGCATCGGCAGGCTGCCATATCCACGTCTTGCCGTTGCAGCGGCGCACGGTGACGCATGTGGTGTTCGCCTATCTGCAGCAGCACTCCCATCGTTTCATCAGCAATGAGTTCGCCGGGGCACTGGCGCATCGGGTGGCGGAAATTACCCTGGGCGTGAATCAGACCCTGAGCATCTTGTTGTTCGACCTGATCCCGCTGCTGGTGACGCTGAGCCTGGCCACGGCCTTGCTATGGACCGCATCGCCGTTGTTGGCGTTGTTCATGGCGGGTTGGTCGGTGGCGTTTATCGCTATCTGCTACGTCCTCGCACGCCGCAGTCATCCTCTGGCGCAACAGTATTCGGCAGCGCGCAGCACCAGCACCGGCAAAGTGGTGGATGCGGTCTCCAACCTGGCCAATATCCGCCTGTTTGCGCGCCATGCGTTCGAGCACAGTTACCTCGGCACTTTCCTCGACAAGGAGGTGGCGGCTGCCTACCGATCCCTGGGGTATATGGAGAAAATTCGCTGGTTCCAGGCTTCCTGTGGCGTAGTGCTTAAGCTCGGCTTGTTATTGCTGGCGCTCTACCTGTGGCGCAGCCACCGTATCGACATTGCTGCGTTTGTCATGTCCACCAGCCTTTCGTTGTTGATCATCAGCGATGTGGAAAACCTGTCGCGACGCTTTCTCGAATTCTTCGAAGCCACCGGCAATATCGCCAACGGTGTGCGCACCCTGATCCGCCCCCATGAAGTCATCGACCAACCCGGCGCCAAGGCGCTGATGGTCAAGCGCGGCGATATCGAGTTTCGCGATGTCGGCTTCAGCTATGGCGGTGACCGTTCGATTTTCGAACACCTGAATATCGTCATCCCCGCCGGCCAGAAAGTCGGCCTGGTGGGTGCTTCGGGCTCCGGCAAGTCGACCCTGCTGAGCTTGCTCCTGCGTCTCTACGACGTGCAGCAAGGCCAGGTGCTGGTGGACGGCAAGGACGTGCGCGAGGTGACCCAGCATTCGCTGCACCAGCAGATCGGCCTGATTCCCCAGGAGCCCGGCCTGTTCCACCGCAGCATTCGCGAAAATATCCATTACGGCCGCCTGGATGCCTCGATGGACGAGGTCGCCGAGGCGATCCACCGCGCCGGCGCCAGTGAATTTATCGACAGCATGGAACACGGCTACGAATCGCTGGTGGGCGAGCGTGGGGTCAAATTGTCCGGCGGCCAGCGCCAGCGCATTGCGATTGCCCGGGTGTTGCTGAAAAACGCGCCGATCCTGGTGATGGACGAAGCCACTTCCAGCCTGGACTCGATCACCGAGCGCTTTATCCAGGACAAGCTCGACGAAATCATGGAAGACAAGACCGTGCTGGTGGTCGCGCATCGGCTGTCCACCGTGGCCCACCTGGACCGGATCCTGGTGTTCGACAATGGCCGGGTGATCGAGGACGGCAGCCACGAACAGTTGCTGCGCCAGGGCGGGCAATATGCGCGGTTGTGGAGTCGCCAGTTCAGCGATGCGCTGGATGAAGCGGTGGTGTGACCAGGCGGCGTACCGGGTACGCCGCGCAGTTAGGTCAGATCGAGAGGTGCAGCACCCGGTCATCCTTGGCACCGGCCAGCGGGCGGCGCTTGTTGACCTTCAGCTCACCGAGGTTGATCAGCAAGGTGCGGGTCACGTTGCGGCTCAGCCCCAGCAACTCGGCGGTGTGCACCTGGTTGTGCTGGCACAGCCGGTAGGCGGCGGTGAGCAGGCTGCGTTCCACCTGTTCGTGGAGGTTTTCTATCTGCTCCTCGAACAGCCGCTGGAAGGCCTGGTCGAGCAGGTCATGGGCGGTGGTGCTGTCTTCCTGGCGTTCGATACGCAGGTTGGACATGCGCAGGTCATCGGCCTGGATCACGCCGTCGCGGCAGATCAGCAGGGTGTGGTGGATGACGTTTTCCAGCTCGCGGATATTCCCCGGCCAACTGTAGGTGGCCAGGCGTTGCTCGGCTTCCTTGCTCAAGATGATCTCGCCATAGCCGAGGCGGCGGGTGTAGGTGTCGATGAAGTACTGCACCAGCGGCAGGATATCGCCGGGGCGATCCCGCAGCGGGCTGAGTTCCAGGTTGACCACGTTCAGGCGGTAGAACAGGTCCTCGCGGAAATGCCCGGCGTTGATGGCTTTTTCCAGCTGCACGTTGGTCGCCGCCAGCACCCGCACATTGATCGGAATGCTTTTGCGCGAACCCAGGCGCACTACTTCACGCTCCTGCAATACCCGCAGCAGCTTGACCTGGATCGACATGGGCAGGTCGCCGATTTCATCGAGGAACAGCGTGCCGCCGTTGGCTTCTTCAAACCAGCCGGCCTTGGCACCGAGGGCACCGGTGAACGCGCCTTTCTCGTGGCCGAACAGCTCGGCTTCCACCAGTGATTCGGAGAATGCACCGCAATTCACCGCCACGAATGGCTGCTCCTTGCGGCCACTGAGGTTGTGGATATGCCGTGCGACCAACTCTTTGCCGGTGCCGGTTTCACCGATGATCAGCACGCTGGCTTCGCTCGGTGCGACTTGTTGCACATGCTTGAGCAAGGCCTTGGACCTGGGGTCTTCAAACACCTGCGCGGTGGCGCGGATGGAGGTGGCAAGGGCGGGCGAGGGCGGTAGGGTCAGCAGTTGCATGGTTATCCCTTTGAATAAAAGATCAGGAATAAAACGTCGGGATGGGCGCGGTACCGTTCAGTGCCCACTCGCCCAGTTCATGAAGTTTGTAGTCCAGCGGGTCATGCAGGCTCTGGGTGCGCAAGTTGCGCCAGTGCCTGTCGAGGGCCACCGAGGCGTTGGTCGCCCGTGCGCCGGTGACCTCGAAGACCTTGCTACACAACTCCAGGCCATTGCGGCTGGCAGCGACTTTGGCGGTGGCGATGGCAATCGCCGTTTCGCCGCGTTCCTCGCTGGTCAGGGCCGAGCCCTTGGCCCATGCCGCGTCCAGCACCTGGCCTGCGCGCTCCACCAGCAGGCGGGTGCTTTGCAGCGCCACCCAGAAATCGCCGTAGTGGCTGAGGATGTAAGGGTCCTGGGTGCTGTGGCTGGCGCTGGAACGGAACCACGGGCGGGCTTCTTCCAGGGTGTATTGGCGCGCTTCTTCGAACGCGCCTTCGGCGATGCCGAGGAAGATATTCGCGAAGTGCAGTTGCGCAATCAGCGGGCGCAGGCAGGCGAACGGAGTACTCAGGGGGCCCGGGTCCAGCAACAGGTCGGACTCTTCCACGCGCACGCGCTTGAAGGTCACGCTGCCGCTGTCGGTCTGGCGCTGGCCCATGTTGTTCCAGTCGTTGTGCAGGATGATCCCGCTGCGGGCGCTGGGAATCGCCGCGATCAGCAACTTGCCGCCGGCGCTTTCATCGATGGCCGAGGCGATCAGCATTTCCGAGTCGTTGGCCCCGGAGCAGAAGTTCTTCTGTCCCGAGAATTCCCGCCAGCCCGTGTGGCGCTTGACCACCGTGCGGGTGTCCAGGGGGTTCAGGGTGTTGCCCCAGAACCAGTTGTTGCTGGCCGTCAGGCTGAACCAGGTTTGCCATTGTGCGGGCGTGGCAAATAACCGGACGGTGGCGAGCATCAGGTGATGAAAGCCGAATACGTGGGCGATGGAGCTGTCGACCCGGGCGAATTCGCGCACCACCTCGAAGGTTTCCGACCAGTTGGCGTCAAGCCCGCCGAATTGCCCGGGGATGCTCAGGGACAACAGGCCGCTGCTGCGCAGTTTGTCGCGTTCGGCCTTGGGCGTACCGCCGCTGGCGTCGCGGTCGACGGCGGTGCGCGCGAACTCGGTCGCCAGGTCACGGGCAATCTCCAGTGGCGTCCTGCGGGTGCAGAGTAAGTTGACCGTCACGCGTGAATACCTCGTTGCTTAAGTCGAGAATGCTCGAGCTGATTTGTTTCAACAGGCAATGGATAGAGCAAGACCCATACCAAGTAACAATAAGCCGATAACTTGCGACTTCTTACGGGGATGCAGGCGCGGGCAGTGTCGAATACGCAACTTTTGTTGGAGGGCTGTTGGGATTTGCACAGTTGCGTCCTGTGCCCGCAGGGCTGGGCTTTCGTTATGCTTTTATTGTTTGAACATATAAGTGTTTGTGGGTGATTTTTGTATTGTCCGGAATCGAACATTTCACCAGCAAAGTGTTGCACTTGTGGCGATTAATAAGGGTGGCCGGCCAGTGTTTATTGAGGCTTGGACGTGGCATGAACCCTGCAAAGTTGAAAATAGAGCGCGACTATACGAATAGATGCTCCAACTAATTTGAGACCCCAGGAGTATTTAATTCATGCGGCAACTGTTTGAACCTCGCGCTCGTCGTTTTGAGTCACTGGCCACCGCGTCCAGCCTTGGCGTGCTGTTGATGTTGATACACGGCGCGGCCTTTGCCGCCCAGGCGGACCCGACCCTGGCCACGGTAGTGGTCACCGGTGCCGAAGCCACCGAAGCGCAAAAGGCCGAGAAGCAACTGTCCAAGGTGCCCGGCAAAACCGCAGTGATCGACAACCGCAAGATCGAACAGGGCCGCGCGGCGAACGCCGAGGACGTGCTGGCGTTGCAGCCGGGCGTATTCGCCCAGGCCACCAGCGGCTCGGGCGCGAACAAGATTTCGATCCGCGGTTCGGGCCTCAACACCTTCTATCAAGGCTATGTGCTGGGGATCAAATTCCTCTATGACGGCCTGCCGTTGACCGGCCCGGGCGGCACCCAGGAAGACATGCTGGACATGGCTTCCGTGGACCACACCGAGGTGCTCTACGGCGCCAACGCCTTCCGTTATTCGGCCTTGTCCCTGGGCGGCGCGATCAACTTCGTGAGCAAGACCGGCCGCACCGATCCGGGCAACTACGCGCGTTTCGAAGCCGGCAGCTTCGGCTATCGCAAGGAGCAGCTGAGCACCGGCGGCGTGGACGGCGACAATGACTATTACGTCAGCATCCAGCACAACGAGCGTGACGGTTACCAGGACAACACACCGAACAAGGGGCAGGGGATCGTTGCCAACTTCGGCCACGTGTTCAGCCCGCAACTGGAGACGCGCTTCTACATTCGCTACAAGGAAGAAACCCTCAGCCAGGGCAACACCCTGACCAAATACCAGCTCAAGCATGACCCCACGAGCAACCTCGTGCCCATCGGGCGCAAGAAGGACGGCTCGACGTTGCTGGGCAGCACCACCACCTACACCTTCGACGACAATGCCAAGCTCGAAGTCGGCCTGGGCTACAACGATTACCCGCTGGACAACGGCTGGCGCTATTCGCCAACGCCACAGGAATGGCGCTCCCAGGACGTCAACATGACCTTGCGCTACCTGCGCACCGCCGACACCTTCTTCGGCCTGCGCAGCGACAGCAGCGTGACCTTCAGCAATACGCTGGCGTACCTGGCCGATGTGAAATCCCACAGCAAGGCCACCGGCATCACCCAGCAGAAGACCAACTACACCGGCTCGCGGGACACGGTGTTTTCCCTCGGCAACGAACTGCAACTGAATGACCGCACGTGGCTGTCCACCGGGTTGTCATTGATTGATATCAAGCGCAAGGCGCAGATCGAATACAGCACCGCCACCAACACCAGCGCGTTCCCCAGTGGCGTTGAATACGACGAGACCGACGTCGCCCCGCGCATTGGCCTGCGCTATCAGTTGACTCCGGAATTCGAAGTGTTCGGCAACGTCAGCCGCTCGGTGGATCCACCGGTTACCTGGCAGCTGGGCAGCACCGGCACACCATACATCCGTGATGTGCGGCCGCAAAAAGCCAACACCGTGGAGTTCGGCATTCGCGGCGGCCACGGTATTTTTGACGGCAGCCTGACGGTCTACCGCTCGTGGGTGCAGAAAGAACTGCTATCGGTGGTGGTGCGCCAGGCGACGGCCACCCAGGACCAACTGGTGGCCACCTCCAACGGCAGCGCGACCATTCACCAGGGCATCGAAGCCGGCTTGAATGCGCAACTGTGGGACGGCGGCAATGGCGACACCGTGACCCTGCGCCAGGCCTATACCTTCAACGACTTCCACTACCGCAACGATGCGGTGTTCGGCGACAACCAGCTGCCGGGCCTGCCGCGCCAGGTCTACCAGGCGGAGCTGGAATATCGCCAAGGCAGTGGTTTCTATGCGCAGCTCAACGCCCGGGCGGCGTCCAGCTATTACGTCGACTTTGCCAACTCCCTGAGTGCGCCGTCGTATACGTTGTGGGGGGCCAAGGTGGGCTACGAGGCCCCTAGCAAGAAGTGGGAAGTGTTCGTCGATGCACGCAACCTGACCAACAAGCGCTATGCCACGGCCACCAACACCGCGTACGACGCCAAGGGCCAGGACTCGGCCAACTTCTATGTGGGGGATGCGTTCAACGTGACCACGGGGGTTTCGTTTCACTTTTGACCGCAGGCCGGCGCTCTAACAAACAAAGGAAATCCTTGTGGGAGCTGTCGAGCTTTAGCGAGGCTGCGATGGCATCACCTCGGTGTACCTGAAGCACCGAGGTGTCCGCATCGCAGGCAAGCCAGCTCCCACACTGGATTTTTGTAGCAGCTGGAAATTTAGTTCTGCGGCCGCTGTTTGGTCGAGTCCAGCTCGGCCTTTTTGCCGGTGCTGATCTCGGTGATCTGCGCCGACTTGGCAATCGCGAAATCAAAGGTGTCCTGCATCTTGGCGATGGCATCGGTCGCCGTGCCATTGAGCCCACCGTTGGCTGCCCAGTCGAAGTTCCACACCCCGGAAAAGTTATCGGCACCGGCCACATCATGGGTTTCGATCGCGGTGAACACGTCGGGATGGCGCTCCATGTACTGGGCCGCAGCGCTCACATCGGCCGGCACCTTGCCCGAGGCATTGCTGGCCAGTTGCGAAAGCTCTTGCTTGGTGATGGCCGACTTGCCCGTTTGGCGCATGTAATCGGCGATGACCTTGCTCGACTTGGAAATATTCAACTTGTCGTCGAATACCGACGTCGAGGCTTTTTGAGTGGTCGGTCCGCCACCGGCGGGTGTTACGGTAGTAGACATCGGCGCTGCTCCCTCAATGAATTGGATGACATCGAAGCCGACGTTAGCATGGGCAATTGGCCATTTATCACCGGCTTCACAACAATTCGCAGCGGCCGGAAAATTTCACAGCGTTTCACCCGCATCCAACTTGGCCAGCAGACTCTGGCCCCGTTGCCACAGCGCGTCCTGTTTGGATTCAGGCATGCGGTCGAGATTTTTATAGAGCATGGCCATGCGCTGATTGCCCCGCAGCAGGTCGCCGTGGCGCATCAGGAAGTGCCAGTAAAGCGCATTGAACGGGCAGGCATTGTCAGCGGTACTTTCCGTGACTTTGTACGCACAGCCTCGGCAGTAGTCCGACATGCGCTTTATGTATTGGCCGCTCGCGCAATAAGGTTTGGAACCCAGGTAGCCGCCATCCGCATGCATGACCATGCCCAGGGTGTTGGGCAGCTCGACCCAGTCGAACGCGTCCATGTAGATCGCCAGGTACCACTCGCATATCTGGCTGGGCACGATGCCGGCCAGCAGGGCGAAATTGCCGGTGACCATCAGCCGCTGGATGTGATGGGCATAGGCATGTTTCAGGCTCTGGCCGATCGCCTGGCGCATGCAGTTCATTTGCGTCTCGCCCGTCCAGTAGAACTCCGGCAGCGGGCGGCTGTTGCCGAATGCATTGCCAGCGGCATAGTCGGGCATCTTCAGCCAGTACACGCCGCGTACGTACTCACGCCAGCCAATCAGTTGGCGGATAAACCCTTCGCCAGCGTTCAGCCCGATGCTGCCCGACCAATAGGCCGCCTCCACATCGCTGCACAGCTGGCGCAGGTCCAGCAGGCCGATGTTCAGCGCTGCGCTGATACGGGCGTGAAACAGGAACGGCTCGTCGCTGGCCATGGCGTCCTGGTAGTCGCCGAAACCCGCCAGGCCATAGTCCAGAAAGTAGTTCCAGAGGGCCTGCGCGTCGGCGTGGGTCACGGGGTAATCGAAGGTGTCGAGGGAACCGTAGTGGCTGCTGAAGTGTTTACCTACCAGCGTCAGCACGTCCTGGGTGATCGAGTCCGAGCTGAAGCGCGCCGGGTAGGGCGCCTTGGTGCCCTTGGGCAATGCCTTGCGGTTGTCGGCATCAAAGTTCCAGGCACCGCCCACTGGCGTACCGTCACCGTTGAGCAAGAGCCCGCTCTTGCGGCGCATCTCCCGGTAGAAGTATTCCATGCGCAGCTGTTTTTTACCGCTGGCCCAAGCGGCGAACTCGTCACGGCCGCACAGGAATCGGTGGTCGGCATGCCACTGGATCGGCAAACCGCAGTCCTTCAGGGATTGCTCAAGGCGCCAGTCACCGCATTCGGTCAGGTGTATTTCCCGGGGTTGCATCAGCGATTGCCAGCGCCTTAACTCGCCGGGCACCGAGCCGGTGTTTTGCGGATCGTCCAGGGTGACGTACTGCACCCGCACGCCACGCTGCTGCAACGCCTGGGCAAAATGGCGCATGGCGCTGAAGACCAGGACGATTTTTTGCGGATGGTGGGGCACATGGCTGGCTTCCTCCATGACCTCGACCATCAAGACCGCATCGCGCTGGCTGTCCAGCCCATCCAATGAGGCCAGGTCAAACGACAACTGGTCGCCCAGCACCAGGCACAGGTTTCGAACTGCCTTGGTCACCACGGCGCTTCCAGGGAAAATGGCGTTCGCAGTGGCTCGATAGCGCCTTCTCGCCGGCCGCACATTTCGTCATGCACGCACTGATGCACCAGGGTGCAGGGAAATGCAGGGACTGCCTGCAACACGTCACGCAGGTGATTGACGGAGCGAAAGTGCATGGGCTTCGCCGACTCGTCCAGCAGCGTGAACTGGCCGTGGTCCAGCGTTACGCGCGCTAGATAGAAACCACCTTCCAGCGACAGCAGTTCCATTTCGCGTACAGCGCCTTGGGTGGCCAGTTTGGTCAGGGCTTGCAGGTTCATGGTTCACTCCTTACCGGTCAGGGTTGTGAAGACTGGCGACGGAAGAACAACGTCACCTGGCCGACTTCCACACCCAACTTGGACATGCTGGAGCGGTTGATCAACGTGTCTTCGTCCATCAGGTACATCCAATCGTCGAGGCTCACTTCGTAGACGGATCCATCAACCGGCAGGTTCAGGACGTAGCGCCAGCGCAGTGCGTCGCCCGCCACTTCGCCCCTGGCCTCGCCCACCACATCACCGGCCCGTCCGCGCCAGTGGGTGGGGCCGTCCGGGGTGAGGGTCCAGACACGTTGCTGGCGAGTACCATCGCTGTATAGAAAGCGCTCATCGAGAATCAGGTTTTCACCCTCGCGGCGGCTGGCGATATTCACCTCGAAACGCTTGGCCACTTCACCCGAGCGTTTCTCGAAGATGCCCCAGGCCTTGACGGGCTTGCTGAAGAAGCTCACCAGGTCCAGTTGCGGTTGCTGGTCGGCGTAGTGCTTAACATCCACGCTGCCACAACTGCTCAGGCCGAGCACCAGGGCCAGCGAAACCAATAGACGGGTCATTGCGGTTCTCCCCGATAGGGCTTGATACTGCTGATACTTGTACAAAATAATAAAATTGTACAGGTATTTAGCGCATTACCAGGATGTTACCGGCTACCGGCCTGCCCATTTATGGCGGGTATATGCAGCCTCAGGGGACCAGGTGCAGATGATCGTTCCCACGCTCTGCGTGGGAATGCCGCCTCGGACGCTCCGCGTCCCGCTGGCACCGCCGGATTGACGTCTCGCGCAAGGGTGACGCGGAGCGTCACGGTATGCATTCCCACGCAGAGCGTGGGAACGATCAACACACTCAAGCCGGCCGGCGCTCCGCATGCCGGTCAGTAGCGAATCATCACCGACTTGAGCTCGGTGTAATCCTCGATGAACGCCCCGCCAAACTCCCGTCCCACCCCCGAAGACTTGTTGCCGCCAAACGGCACCGCCGGGTCGAGCATCGTGTGCATGTTCACCCACACCGTCCCCGCGTTGATCGCCGGCACCATGCGCAGGGCCTTGCTCAGATCATTGGTCCAGAGACTGGCGCTCAGGCCGTAAGGCGTGTTGTTCATCAGTTCCAGCAGCTCATCCTCGGTGTCGTAGGGGAAAAACGTGGCGATCGGGCCGAAGGTCTCTTCGTTGAGCAGGGTGTCGTGGATCGTGTTGGCGAGAATCACGGTGGGCTCCACATAGCACCCCGGTCCGTCGATCAGCTTGCCGCCGTGGACAATCGTATTGTTCTCGGCCCGGGCCTTGGCGAAAAACCATTCGAGTTTCTGTTGGTGCTGGCGGTTGGTCACCGGGCCGAATTCGGTGCGCTCGTCCAGCGGCGAGCCGATGTTCAACCGGCCCAGGCGTTGCGCCAGTTTGTCCATGATCGGCTCGATCTGCGAGCGGTGGGCGAAGAAGCGTTCGGCGGCCGCGCAGATTTGCCCGGAGTGCAGGAAGCCGGCTTCGATGATGCCGTTGACCGCCTTGTCGAGTTCCACATCCCGCAGGAACCCGGCGGAGTTTTTGCCGCCCAGTTCCAGGGTCGCCCGGGTCAACCCGGCGCCCATGGCACTGCGGCCCACGGCTATGCCGGTGGGCACCGAGCCGGTAAACGAGACCTTGTCGGTGCCCGGGTGCTCCACCAGGCCTTTGCCCACATGGCCGCCACCGGTCAACACGTTCAGCACGCCCGCCGGCAGGCCGGCGTCGATGGCCAGTTCGGCGATGCGCAGGATGGTCAGCGGGGTGAACTCGCTGGGCTTGATGATGATGCTGCAGCCGGTCACCAGTGCCGAGGCGAGTTTCCAGATGGCGATCATGGTCGAGAAATTCCACGGCACGATGCCCACTACCACGCCCACCGGTTCGCGCAGGGTGAACGCGGTGTAGCGTTCGCCGGCGAAGGAGGGCAGTGACGGGGTGAGGGTCTGGCCGCTGATCTTGGTGGCCCAGCCGGCGTAGTAACGCAGGAAGTGCGCCGCCTGATCGACCTCGAAGGCCCGGGAAATCTGGATGATCTTGCCCGACTGGCAGGTTTCGATCTGCGCCAGTGCTTCGCGGTGTTGCTCCAGCAGGTCGGCGAGTTTCAGCAGCACATTGCCGCGAATGGCTGGGGCGACCTGGGACCATTGCCGGAAGCCGCGCCGGGACGATTCCACCGCTGTGTCGATATCGGCCAGGTCCGCATCGGCAACCTGGGCGATCACCTCGCCGGTGGCCGGGTTGATCACTTCCAGAGCCTGGCCGGAATGGCTTTGGACGTACCCGCCGTCGATAAACAAGGCATGGCTTCGACGGAGGAAGGCCTGGACTTCAGGCAGCAGCGCAATATCGCTCATGGGATTTTCCTGCTCGCAAAAGCCCGAGGGTAACCAGCGCCGCCGGGCCAGGCTTGTCCGTGCCTGCCGGGCGACATGTCTGTGGCTGCCAGGCCTGTGGAAAGTGCAATCTTGGCTGTGGAAGGTGCATTTTCCGGGGGTGTCGCCCGCTCCATACTGGCCCCACATCCAGCGTCGTTCGTTGAGTTTGAACGCCAGCCGGACATCCAATAATAAGCAGGGCCGTCCATGAAAAAGCCAAACCCGCTCCTCGAAGATCTCAAGGCGATTCTGCCGACCATCGCTGCCAACGCCTTCCAGGCCGAGCAGGACCGCAAGGTTCCCGACGAGAACATTGCGCTGCTCAAGAGCATCGGCATGCACCGTGCCTTTCAACCCAAACCCTTCGGCGGCATGGAGATCTCCCTGCGGCAGTTTGCCGACTGCATCGCGTTGCTGGCCGGCGCCTGTGCCAGCACCGCGTGGGCCATGAGCCTGTTGTGCACTCACAGCCATCAACTGGCGTTGTTTCCCGCCAAGTTGCAGCAGGAAGTCTGGGGCGATAACCCGAATGCCACCGCCAGCAGCAGCATCGCGCCGTTTGGCCGCACTGAAGAAGTTGAGGGCGGTGTGCTGTTCAGCGGTGAAATGGGCTGGAGCAGCGGTTGCGATCATGCCGAGTGGGCGATTGTCGGTTTCCGCCGTAAAAACGCCGAGGGCACCCAGGACTATTGCTTCGCGGTACTGCCGCGCAGCGACTATCAGATTCGCGATGACTGGTTCGCCGCCGGCATGAAAGGCAGCGGCACCAAGACCCTGATCATCGACAAGGTTCTGGTGCCAGAACACCGCATCCAGAAAGCCAAGGACATGATGGAAGGCAAGTCCGCCGGCTTCGGTCTGTACCCCGACAGCAAGATTTTCTACTCGCCGTACCGGCCGTATTTCGCCAGCGGTTTCTCCACCGTGAGCCTGGGCGTGGCCGAGCGCATGCTCGAAGTATTCCGCGAAAAAACCAGGACCCGCGTACGTGCCTACACCGGCGCGGCAGTGGGGGCGGCGACTCCGGCGTTGATGCGCCTGGCCGAGTCGACACACCAGGTGGCCGCCGCCCGGGCGTTCCTGGAAAAGACCTGGCAGGAACACGCCGAACACAGCGAACAGCACCGTTACCCGAGCCGCGAGACCCTGGCGTTCTGGCGTACCAACCAGGCGTACGCCACCAAGATGTGCATCCAGGCGGTGGACCGTTTGTTCGAGGCCGCCGGTGGCAATGCGTGGTTCGAGCACAACGAGATGCAGCGTCTGTTCCGCGATTCCCATATGACCGGCGCCCATGCGTACACCGATTACGACGTGTGCGCGCAGATCCTGGGGCGTGAGCTGATGGGGCTCGAGCCTGATCCGAGCATGATTTGACGCCGACCCGGCCATCACAACCATCAGGACTGCGCGTTGATGCAGTCCGGGAGTCTTGCATGTCTGATAACAGTTTCGACCCACGGGCCTTTCGCCGGGCCCTGGGTAACTTTGCCACCGGTGTCACGGTGGTCACCGCCGCTGATGCCAGCGGGCGCAAAGTGGGTGTCACCGCCAACAGCTTCAACTCGGTGTCCCTGGACCCGCCGCTGGTGCTGTGGAGCATCGACAAACGCTCCAACAGCCACGAGGTGTTCGAGCAGGCCAGCCATTTTGCGGTCAACGTGCTGGCGGCCGACCAGATCCACCTGTCGAACAACTTCGCCCGGCCCAGGGACGATCGCTTTGCCGAAATCGAATTCGAGCCCGGAGAGGGCGGTTCGCCGGTCTTCGCTGATTGCTCGGCGCGGTTTCACTGCGAGAAGTACCAGCAGGTGGATGGTGGCGATCACTGGATCATGATTGGCAAGGTGGTGGCTTTCGATGATTTTGGTCGTGCGCCGTTGCTCTATCACCAGGGGGCGTATGCGCGGATCGAGGAGCGGCAACCGTAGGGCGAACACCTCTATCGAAGGCTGAAGCAGGTTCAATGTGGGAGCGGGCTTGCTCGCGAATGCGGAGTGTCAGCCAATACATCTGGCGACTGACACACCGCTTTCGCGAGCAAGCCCGCTCCCACATGTGATCTCGGTAGCTCATTGCATCTGTGTTAGAACGGCACGGCCACGGTGACTTGGCTGTAGAGATTGGTGCCATTGCCACCCACCTGGTTGCCGCCGTTGCTCTCATCCTTGTTGGGCTTGTACAAACCCAGCAGTGGCGTGACGATCAGGTGTTCGTTCACCGCCCACTCCGCGTACAGGTCCAGTTCGCGCCCATCGAGGTTGAGCATGCCGCCCTTGCTCAACGTCTTGTAGTCGAAGAACAGCGCGCCCAGGGTGACGCTGTCCAGCGGCTTGACCTTCAACGCCACATGCTGCACCTCAGTATTGGTATTGAACGGCCCCGAATAATTGCCGGCCACCTCGCCCTGCACCCAGGTGCCGTAGCCACGGTTGAAGCCCGAAAACATCGCATCCCAGTTTTTCGAATAGCGGCTGTAGCGGTAGGTCAGGTCCGGCGACCACGGCAGCGCGGCGAAGGTATAACCGCCTTCGGTGTACCAGGCCTTTTCCGGGCCGGCGTCCTTGTCCTGCCAGGCGTATTCAAAGGAAAAGTGCGCGTTCTCGATCCCGGCATTACCGGCGCCCCGCAGGCTGTAGATGTTCATCCCGGCGCGCTGTTTTTGCAGGTCATTGGCATAACGGTCGTCGACGCTGATGCCGTGGATATAGGTCAACCCCAGGGTGCCGGGCGCGGCGGTGTAGTCCAGGGTGCCGGCAGCCATTTCAGTGTTGGCCTGGGCGCGGTTGTCGGACTTGATCCACATTACGCTGCCATGCACGCCGTCCTTGCCACCCAGGCGTAGCACTGCGGTTTGATCGAAGGCATGCCGGGCGGCGATGTAGTAGGCGCCGCCCCGGTTGAACTTGCCGTCATCCACGCCCTTGCCGAAGTTCGGGCCGTCATCGTTGATGATGAAACCGTCGCCGAGCATGATGACCTGGCGGCCGAACGACAGGTTCACACCATCCTTGCCCAGTGCCGGAAACAGTTCCCCCGAGCGCCAGCCGGCGAAGGCTTCGTCGAACTTGGTGGTGCGCTCGCTGCCGGTGGTCACGCCCGACGCATCGCCATCACCCCAGGTGCCCGAGCTGACCAGGTTGGCCGTGCCATACACGCTGCCCAGGGCGCCGAAGCGCTGGTCGACGCTCAAGCCATACTTGATAAAACCTTCACGCCAGGTGGAACCGCCGGTGGTGCCGTCGTAGTTCTTGCGGCTGTTGAACATCCCGTACACCGCCAGGAAGTTGCCGGTGACCTGAGTGTCGTCATCGGCATACAGCTCGAACGCCTGGGCCGATGAGTCGATGATCATCAGCGCGATGCCCAGGCTGATGGCCCTGTACAGGTGACGGGTTTGTTGTGTGTGCTGCATTGTTATAGTCCCCAACAAGGTGAATTGAGGGAGCATTAGGGCGAGCGCCACCGGGCCAAGTCTTTCCCCTGCGTGCCAGGAAATTGTCCCAGGCCGCCAGTGGCGCAGCAGTGGCAGGCAGCAACAAAACCGGCGGCAGCCAGGAGCAAGACGATCAGCCAGGGCGGGCGCAGAGTGCCAATACTTCTAAAAATCCGCTTCTTGAGGATCTGCACCATGTCGATCAACGACCGGCTCACCGAACATTTGAAACGCGGCACGGTGGGCTTTCCAACCGCGCTGGCGAGCACCATTGGCTTGATCATGGCCAGCCCGGTGATCCTCACCGCGACCATGGGGTTTGGCATCGGCGGCAGCGCCTTTGCGGTGGCGATGTTGATCGCGGTGGTGATGATGCTGGCCCAGGCGACCACCTTCGCCGAAGCCGCCTCGATCCTGCCCACCACCGGCTCGGTCTACGACTACATCAATTGCGGCATGGGCCGGTTCTTTGCGATCACCGGCACCTTGTCGGCGTACCTGATCGTGCATGTGTTTGCCGGCACCGCCGAAACCATCCTCTCCGGCGTGATGGCGCTGGTGAATTTCGAGCACCTCAACACCCTGGCGGAATCCGCCGGCGGTTCGTGGTTGCTGGGAGTGGGCTTCGTGATTGTGTTCGGGGTGCTCAATGCGTTTGGCGTCAGCGCGTTTGGCCGGGCCGAGATCATCCTCACTTTCGGCATGTGGACCACCTTGATGGTGTTTGGCGTGCTGGGCCTGATCGCAGCCCCGGCGGTGCAGCTGGACGGCTGGTTCGGTGAATCCCTGGTGGGCACCGACCCGATCACCATTCTGTCGCTGGTGGGCATGGCGATGTTCATGTTCGTCGGCTGCGAATTCGTCACGCCGCTGGCGCCGGACCTGCGCAACTCGGCCAAGGTGATGCCCAAGGCCATGGTGCTGGGGCTGCTGGGGGTGGCCACGTGCATGTTCATCTATGGCGCGGCCATGAAACGCCAGGTGGAAAACGTATTGATCGACGCGGCGGGCGGCGTGCACCTGCTGGATACGCCGATGGCCATCCCGAAATTCGCCGAGCAGGTGATGGGCAGCATCGGCCCGATGTGGCTGGGCATCGGCTTCCTGTTTGCCGGTGCTGCGACCATCAACACCTTGATGGCCGGTGTGCCGCGGATCCTGTACGGCATGGCGGTCGACGGCGCGTTGCCCAAGGTCTTCACCTACCTGCACCCGCGCTTCAAGACACCGTTGCTGTGCATTCTGGTGGCGATGCTGATTCCGTGCCTGCACGCGCTGTACCTGGGCGGCAACACCGACAACATCATGCACCTGGTGCTGGCGGCCGTGTGTGCCTGGAGCTTTGCTTATCTGCTGGTGACGCTGTCGGTGGTGATCCTGCGGATTCGCCGTCCGGATCTGCCTCGCGCCTACCGTTCGCCGTTCTTTCCGCTGCCGCAGATTCTGTCGAGCATCGGCATCCTGCTGGGCATGTGGTTTATCACCCCGCCGGGCATGAACCCCGCCGACATCTACATTCCCTTTGGCGTAATGCTCGGGTGCACGGCGGCGTACGCGCTGTTCTGGACGCTGGTTGTGCAGAAGGTCAATCCATTCAAGCCCGCCTCGGTGGAAGAGGTGTTGGCCAAGGAGTTCGCCCATGAGCCGGGTCAGCCGCACAACGGGTATATCAGCCATGCTGCAAAAACTGTCTGAGCTGTTCAGCGCCCGGCGCGCGCCTGCCGGGTATCGACCCGGCGTTACGCTGGAACACCTGCGGCGTAACCTCGGCCTGGCGGGTTATGAGGTGTGTGGACCGACGACGGCCCGGGTTTCCCTGGACAATCTCGGGCTGCAACTGGAGATCGTCGAACGCACCGAGTCGCAGCTGTTGATGCACCTGGTGATGACCGAATTCGTACTGCGCATCCCTGCCTCGCAGCAGGGCACGGCGAGCTTCGAACTGCACCACACCGGGGCCGTTCGACGCACCGGAATCCGCTGTCGACAGCGGTCGGGCGACAAGGAGGTTTCAGGCATTTTGCACACGCAATTGCAGGAGGGCAGCGCCTTGCATCGCGCCTTGATGCCGCTGGACTTCAAGCGCCTGCGCATCGACCTGGTGGATCACCAGTGGTGTGTGCGGCTTGAGCATATGGGCGGCAGCGAGGTGGTCAACCGCATGCCGGCGTTCCGTCGCTACATCGCCTTGAGCAGTGTGCAACGCGCCTGGCTGCTGGACGCCTTGAACGGTTTCCAACGCGCCTTGCAGGCCCACTGACCACCGGATCTGGCATCAATAGTGCAACCACCTTGGCAGACACGTACTTGTTGCGCGCATATAGATAACATGTTAACTATTGCCCGACAAAAACAAAAAGCCAAGGTGGAAACAACCATGAGCATGCAACAGATTGGGCAAGACGGGCTGGACCTCTGGACCCGGGATCTGCGCGCGGTTTGCGGTCACTTCGACACAGAACTGGCCTTCAACCGCTCGCTGTTCATCGGCAGCATCAGCACCTTTTCCCGCGGCGGTTTGCCCCTGGCCAGCCTGCGCACCAACGCCGGCCTGATCAAGCGCCCCAAGGCCCGCGCCGACCACGATGACGACCAACACTGCTTCCTCGTCAGCCAGCGCAGCGGCTACTGCCAGATCACCCAAAACGGCCAGAGCTTCCAGCTTGCCCCCGGCGAACTGTTATTGATGGACTCGGTGGGCTCCATCGACATCACCCCGTTCGGGCTCATCGAACACGCGTCCCTGTCCTTGTCCCGCGCAGAGGTGTGCAAACAGTTCGGCAACCAGCCCAAGACCTTCGGCAAAATCTCCTCGAGCAAAGCCTGCGGGCGCATGTTGCATGTGTTGATGGATCAACTGTGCAAAGACGCACTGAACGGCGAAGGCGCGGTCGGGGAGGGGCAGGCGTTGCAGTCGGCGTTTGTCTCGCTGCTGGGGTCGGCGTTTGAGCAGGAAGACGATGAGCGCGATGATTGTGGCGGGTTGCAGGGCAGCAATCTGCGCAGCTATGTGCAGAAGGTGATTGATGAGTCATTGACCCAGCCAGGGCTTAGCCCGGTGGGGTTGGCGAGTCGGTTGAATATCTCGGTGCGGCATTTGTACCGGTTGTTTGAGGAACAGGATGACAGCGTGTGCCGGTATATCCAGCGGGCGCGGTTGAAGCGCAGTGCGGATGATCTGACCAACCCGTTTTTGCGCAGTGAGTCGATTACGTCGATTGCGTATAAGTGGGGGTTTACGGATTCGGCGCACTTTAGTCGCTCGTTCAAGAAGCAGTTTGAAGTGTCGCCGAAGGATTTTCGGGCTGGGCGGTTGCAGCAGGTGGGGTAGGGGAGGAAGAAGGGGCTTTCCGAGCACCTTCTTTATTATAAATATCTTAAGAGATCGAAGTTATTCGCCTCTTTGGCTCAAAAGCGCGTCAATGTGCTCCAGCCACAATTTCCCGCTTTTCCAATCGTGAGGATAATAGTAGCCACAGCCAATATCTGAGAACAAAAGATGCTGTAACGCTTGCTCCGTCTTGTTGGCATGTAAAAGAGCTTTTAACTCGAGGTGTGCAGCTTTAAAAGTTTCTGCTGAGGATTCAGCTATAAAGCTGAGAATCACATTGTCCGCACTATCAAACTCATCAACCCAATCTTGATTGAAGTAACCCGCGAGAAGTTGCTGCAGTTGTGAATAATCGTTATTCATGGATTCGGATATCCGGTCTGAATTCTATAGCCATTGGGCATGCTTTTATCTTTGAACAAAATCAGGTAAATCTCCCGTCCGGGGACGGTTTTTTTTGCACCTCGCTTCAGGCTGGTTCCAACTGGCTGAGGAGACTTTTGAGTAATAACAATTTTTTTGTCTTTTCCTTTAACAAACGAATTTATTTTAGTTTTGTTGCTTGCTATCACGCTTGATATTGCTGACTCGGCTGTCGCGCGATCAGGGAAGGTAGATGCCGTGGGCACATGAGGCTCATTTTTAAGACGTGTTGCCAGTTGTTGGTCAGTTCTACCAATGTGCTTTTGCATCAAATGTCCTCCGGCAGCTTCGTGAGCAGCTAAACCTCCACCAGGAACAATTTCGCTGTAAGGCCCATCGGCGACTATTTGGCCTGGGCAGGCTGTAGCTTTACAGCTCAACCCCAACGGATCCACCCACCCCGTCGGGTTGGGCACGTACTGGTATCCGTTCAGCCCGCCCGCCAGTTTCACCGGATCAGGCGTCAGGTAGCGGCCAATGTCCGGATTGTAGTAGCGATGACGGTTGTAGTGCAGCCCGCTTTCCGGGTCGAAGTATTGGCCCTGGAAGCGCAGCGGGTTGGTAACGGTGTTGACGTCCAGCTTCGCGATTTGGCCGTAGGCGCGGTAGTGCGCTGACCAGACAATTTCGCCATCGGGCGCGGTGAGTTCTTGTGGCGTGCCCAGGTGGTCGAGTTGGTAGTGGAAGGGTTTTACGTCTTCAGGGCCGCAGCCTTTCAGCAGTGCTAACGGGCGGAAGCTGTTGGGTTCGTAGAGGTAGCTCTGGTGGTGATCAGCACTGTGTTCGGCAATCAGCGTGTCGCCTTGCCAGAAGAACTCGGTGGTTTGGCTTTTTATCGTTTTGGCGATACGCCGACCAAACGGGTCGTAGCGATAGCTGGCCTGGGTGCCGTCCGGTTGGGTGACGCTGATCAGGCGGTGCTGACAGTCGTAGCGGTATTCGGTAACCAACTGTTGCGCCCGGCCTCGACGTTCGCGCAGCAGATTGCCGAAAGCGTCGTAGTCGTAATGGCGGTCACCTTGCATCAACAGGCGATTGCCTTTGACTACGCTCGGACCGACGCGGTCTTGCATCAGCAGGTTGCCCGCCGGATCGTGGACGAAGCGTTCCTGCCGGTCGTGCGAGTGGTTGGCGCGGGTCAGGCGGTCGAGCGGGTCGTAGTGGTAGTCGTGCTGGCCTTTTCGAGTGTCGAGGATGCGGGTCAGGTTGCCGCGTTTGTCGTAGTTGTATTGGCGGCGCTGGTAGCGTTGTTCCTGTTGGGTGATGGCGTGGGCGTGCAGGCGGCCCTGGTCGTCATAGTGGTAGTGGCTGAGGAGTTGGCCTTGCTGGCGTTGGTGTTCGCGGCCGGATTTGAACAGGTGCGAAGTGAGCAGGCTGCCATTCAGTTCGACGGTGGCGAGGTCGCCACCTTTGTCGTGGTGGAAAGCGAGGCGGTTGTTGTCGGGCAGGCGCAGGTAGTTGAGTTGGCCGCATTCGTCGTAGCGGTAGCGCAACGTGCCCCAGCCCTGGTGTTCGACGGTGAGGCGGTTTTGCAGGTCGTATTCGTAATGCAGCGGCCAATGACAGTCGTCGACGCTGAGGAGATT
>NZ_JACAQY010000001.1:0-88920 GCF_013386835.1 Pseudomonas sp. IPO3774 | reverse complement strand
GGCCGGGTTAGCCGTCCTGGGCCAAGGATGGCCCATGACGGCGGCCCACGGTCCAAAGCCGGAGTGAGGGCACACCGAGCCTAGGCGAGGTGCCGAGTGGTGGGGCAAGAGCCCTTTTGGTTACTTTTGGGGCTCTTTTCCAAAAGTGACCCGCTGTAAGAGCGGAACCATAAGTGGCCGTTACCGCAGCAACGGATATGCCCCCAATCAGCCCCCCGATCAAACCAGATGCAGATGGTTATCCCAAAGCCCCGCCGGCAACTCCAGCGGCTTGCCCACCAACGGCACCTGCCGACAATCATAAAACCGGCAACGGCCCTGCCCGGAAGTCACCACAAACCCATCAGCCACCGCACCCACCCCGGCACAATCCGGCAACGGCCCGTCCAGCAGCAACTGCGCGCTGTCCATGTTCCAGATAAAGAACCGATTCCCCCGAGGCGCCGTCAACGCCACCAGCCGCAACTCACTGTGCACCGCTACGCTGGCCGTGTAATGCCCCATGGCCTGCAACTGCTCGTCCGCCACCGGAAACGCCACAAACGGCTGCCCTGGTCGCTTGATCGCCAGCAACTCCGACCGCTCATGAGACGCCCCCATGAACTGCTGCCCCGCGAGGATCGTCCCGTCGCTGGCAATCCCCATATGCCGCACACTGTTCATCTGCTGGCCCAGGGTCTCCTTGCTCAACAGCGTCCCGTCGCGCTTCATCAGGACCAGGCTCGGCTCCATGGCATTCAGGTTCATCTCGACCCGGCTCTCCGCCTCGGTACGAATCCCGCCGTTAGCCACCACCAGCGTCTCGCCATCAGGCATCCACGACACCTGGTGCGGCCCGATCCCATGGGTAGAAATCTCCCCGGTGTGCACCAGCCGCTCACCCTCGAACCGGTATACACCCAGCAAACCGCGACCCGGGTCAGACGTGTCGTTCTCTGTGGCATACAACCACTCGCCATCCTTGTGCACCACCGCATGCCCGTAAAAGTGGCGATTGGCCTTGGAGGTGATGGTTTGCAGCAGCGCCCCGTCCCGCAAGTCGATCAGGTAACTCTCGGTGCCCGGCCGGCGGGCGACAAACAGCGCAATCGGCAGCGTCGGGTGGTTGATGATGTCGTGGCAGCGCTGGCCGACCTCGGTGGCAAATACCTGCTTGCCGTCCAGGCGAAAGCCGACGGCGTAGTGCCTGCCATCACTGTCATCCCGCGCCGAGAGCAGCAGCGGGCTTTTGCCCTTCTGCTTGAACAGCGTCCAGCCGCCCAAGGTGATCGCACTGAGCAGCACGCTGCCGAGGGCCAAAGCCTGTCGCCTGAGCATCATCAGTCACCGTCGTTGGCGTTAAAGCCCAGTTGGATGCCCAGCGCCTTGGCCAGCTCGCCTTCATGCAGGCGGTGGACCACGTTGAGGCTGTCGTAGATATCGTTGAGTTGCTGGCGCCCGGCATCGTCGGCCAGCATTTCATTCAGCGTACGCTGGTTGCTGGCGAAGAGTTTCAGGGAGGCGGCATACGCGGCGTCGATCTTGTCAGCCAGGGGCTTTTGATCGGCAGGCAACAGGCCGCGCAGGCCTTTGTTGTCGACGCCGACCCAGACGGTCT
Source organism: Pseudomonas sp. IPO3774 (assembly GCF_013386835.1). Classification (NCBI taxonomy): domain Bacteria; kingdom Pseudomonadati; phylum Pseudomonadota; class Gammaproteobacteria; order Pseudomonadales; family Pseudomonadaceae; genus Pseudomonas; species Pseudomonas sp. IPO3774. The sequence continues at coordinate 87,323 of NZ_JACAQY010000001.1, read as the reverse complement.
GGGCGGCAGCCAGGCTGGCCTCCAGGCTTTGCAGGGACGACTGGCTGCGCCACGCGTCGGCCTGGAACGGTTGCGGGATGCCCTTGGTCTGGCGGCCCATCGGGGTGCCGAGTTTTTTCTTCAGGGTGTCCAGCGCAGTCACTTGAACCCGCAGCAGGTCGGCGATGGCTTCGTGGGAATCGGCGTAGCGCTGGTTAGGAAACTTGGTCATCTGCGCCAGCATGCCGTCGGTGCTGTTCCAGCTCGACAGGATCTCTTCGGCCAGTAGTTTCTGGCGCTCGCCGATGGCTACCAGCAACGGGCAGTAGCGGGCTTTTTGCGTCTCGTCCGCCAGATCGGTCTTGGCGTCGTAGAGGATGTATTCGTAGGCCGACAGGCCCTGCACCACGACGCTGGATTTGGCCAGGGCGGCGGCGTCGATCTGTGGTTGGGCGGTCACCAGTTGCTCGACTTGACGACCCACCAGGTTTTTCTTGTCCGGCCAGAACTGCACCTGCCACGAGCGGTTGCCCTCGGCCAGCGGGCCGATCAGCAGCGGTTGCAACTCGGCCCAGGCCTTTTGCGCGTGCAGGAAGTCGGCGCGGGCGGTCTCCAGGCTTTCCTTGCCCTGGCAGTAGGCCAGGGCGCTGACGGCCAGTTGGCGGTCGGCTTCAACCCAGCGGCTGTAGGTCGGCAGGATCACTTGCTTGGCGATGGCCGCCGAGGTCACCGCTTGCGGGTCCTGGGGCGAGCACGCACCGAGGGCGAGGGCGGCCAGGCTGGTGAACAACAACTTGGGACGGAACATGTCGAGCTCCCTTCTGTAATTAGGACAAAGCTTATAAAGAATTCAGAAATGCCAGCAACGCGGCGCGCTGCTCGGCATTGAACGACAACACATGCTGCTGCGCCGCCTGGGCTTCACCGCCGTGCCACAGCACGGCCTCCATCAGGCTGCGGGCGCGGCCGTCATGCAAGAACTGGGTGTGGCCACTGACGGCTTGCGTCAGGCCAATGCCCCACAACGGCGGCGTGCGCCAGTCGCGGCCACTGGCTTTGAATTCGCTGCGGTTGTCGGCGAGGCCGTCGCCCATGTCGTGCAGCAGCAAGTCGCTGTAGGGGCGAATCACCTGGTTAGCCAATTCAGGTTCGGCGGCGGTGGGCGCCGTGGTGAATTGCGGGGTGTGGCAGCCCTGGCAACCGGCCTGGTAGAACAGGTTTTTCCCGGCCAGCACTTGCGGTGCGTTGACGTCGCGGCGGGCGGGGACGGCCAGGTTGCGGGTGTAGAACAGCACCAGGCGCAGGATGTTGTCGCTGACCTCAGGCTCGCCATCCGGGCCATTGCCGTTGGGCGCCTGTTTGCAGGCCACTTGTGCATCGGTGCAGTCATCGAACGGTCTCAGGGAGGTGGTCAGGCCCATATCACCAGAGAACGCGTGAACATTTTGTTGATTGAGGTTCGGTTGCCCGGCTTTCCAGCCAAATCGACCGAGTACGGTCTTGTGTTGCGCGTCGTCCCAGACCCAATTCGCCCGCCCGACAATGGCTTCCTTGTCGGCGGTTTTCGGGTCGGTGTTGCGCAGGATGTCGGCGTCGGGGATCGCTTCGAGCAGCCCCAGGCCGATCATCGGCGGTGCAACTCGCGCCGAGAAGCGCGTGTCGGGGTGCATCGGCCCATAACCGAGCTGGGTGATTTGCAGGGCCGGCTTGCGCAATTCGACCACGGTGCCGTCCTTGAAGCGGACGTTGACCGGCGTGTAGTCGACCCGCACCTTGCCCTCCGGGGCGACGCCGGGCACGGCCATGTCCTGCAATTGCCCACCGTAGACCGGTTCGGGGACTACACCCAGTTGCTCGATGACCTTCGCATAGGGCGGTGCATCGGGAATCGACAGGCGTACCAGCATCGACACCGCGTTGGGCGCATCGGGCAATGGCGGATGCCCACGGCCATCCTTGATATGGCAGTTCTGGCAGGCATTGGTATTGAACAGCGGGCCCAGCCCGTCGCGGGCAGTGGTGGTGGACGGGGCAATCACCCAGGGGCTGCGAAAGAAACTGTTGCCGACGCTGAAGTCCAGGCGCCGGGTGGGCGACAGGTTGGCCGAGGGCAGGGAGAAGGCGTTCTGGTCGGTCTTCCTCACCGTGGTCGCGCCACCGGCACGCGCTTCACCAGGCTCGGCCTTGGTGAATCGCGGGGCGTCATCGCAGGCACTCAGGCTCAAGGCCATCAACAGTGCAGACAGGCGAAGGGGCGAACGGGACATCAGTCTTCCTGAACGTAGGCTGAAAATAAGGCCGCAAAGTCTAACAGGGCAGGGCGGATTGAATAAGAGCAATTATCGTTTGGTGGTATCCGATTCATTCCCGCTAGAATGACCGCACATTTTTCTCTGGAGGTGGCCAATGCAGGCTCTCGACGCTTTGCTCAACCGTGTTTCCGTGCCGCGACTGCTGGACCCGGCACCGACCCAGGAGCAGCGCGACCTGCTGTTCGCCGCTGCCATGCGCGCGCCCGACCACGGCCAACTGCGCCCTTGGCGCTTCCTGACGGTGGAAGGTGCGGCACGTGAGCGCATGGGCACCCTGCTGGCCGAAGCCGCCCGCCTGCAGGACGCCGACGCGCCCCAGGCCGCGATCGACAAGGCGCAGAACGGCCCGCTGCGGGCGCCGTTGGTGGTGGTGGTGATTGCCCGCCTGCAAGAACATTTCAAAGTGCCAAAATCCGAGCAGCTGCTGGCGGCGGCCTGTGCGGCTCACGGGATTCTGCTGGCGGCGTACGCCCAGGGGATCGGCGCGGTGTGGCGCACCGGTGAGTTGTCGTACTCGGCCCATGTCGCCAAAGGCCTCGGGCTGAAGGCGGATGAGGAAGTGATTGGCTTCCTCTACCTGGGCACCCCACAAAACCCGCCGCGTACGGCCCCGAAAGAAGACCTCGCGCCGTTTGTGGCGGCCTGGACGGGTCAATAAGGCACCGCAACTTTAATGTGGACGGGCTTGTGTGGGAGCGGGCTTGCTCGCGAATGCGGTGTGTCAGTCAATACATGTACCGACTGATCCACCGCGTTCGCGAGCAAGCCCGCTCCCACATTGGGTGTTCACTGGTTTCAAGCTCGGGTCAAACCCGAAACTGATCCATCAGCTTCATCTGCTGGCTGGCCAGGGCGTTGAGCTGGCTGCTGATGGCCGCCGATTCGGTGGCCTGGCCGGTCAGGGTTTCGGTCACTGTGCGGATTGCCGAGACATTGCGGTTGACCTCTTCGGCCACCGCACTCTGCTGCTCGGCGGCGCTGGCGATTTGCAGGTTCATGTCGCTGATCACCGTTACCGCATCGCTGATCTTGCCCAGAGCCTGCACCGCCTGATGAATCTGCCCGGCGTTGTTCTGCGCCTGGCTCTGGCTCGAATGCATGGTCGCCACCACTCCACGGGTGCCAGTCTGGATGCGTTCGATCACCAGGCGAATCTCCTCCACTGAATCCTGGGTGCGCTTGGCCAGGTTGCGCACCTCGTCGGCCACCACCGCAAAACCGCGCCCGCTTTCCCCGGCTCGCGCCGCTTCAATCGCAGCGTTCAGGGCCAGCAGGTTGGTCTGTTCGGCGATGCTGCGGATCACTTCCAGTACCGAGCCGATCTGCTCGCTGTTCACCGCCAGGGCTTCGACTTCGGTCACGGCCTTGCTGACTTCTTCGGCCAGGGTGGTGATGTCGCGGGTGCTGCGTTCAATGATCTGCATGCCTTCGCGGGCTGACTGGTCGGCGCCGCGGGCCGCGCTGGCGGCGTTGGAGGCGCTGTTGGCCACGTCGTGGGCGGTGGCGCTCATTTCATTCGAGGCGGTGGCCACCTGGTCGATCTCACGGAACTGCACCTGCATGCCTTCGCTGGTCTGGCGCGCGATTGCCGAGGACTGGTCTGCGGTGCCACGGGCTTCGGTGATGCTTTGCTTGATCTGCGCGATGGTCGGCTGCAGCTTGTCGAGGAAGCGGTTGAACCAGTTCACCAGTTCCCCCAGTTCATCTTTTTTACCGTAGGCCAGGCGCTGGGTGAGGTCGCCGTCGCCGCTGGCGATTTCCTTGAGCATGGCGGCCACGCTGTTGATCGGCCGGGTCACGCCGGTGGCGGTCAGCCAGATCAGCAACAGGCCCAGCAGCCCGGCGGCTGCGCCTACCAGCAACGCCTTGACGGTGCCACTGGCCTGAGCCTTGTCGAGCACCGCCTGGAGTTTGAGCGAGTCTGCCAGCAGCACTTGTTTGGGCAGCTTGATTACCACGCCCCAGGATTTGGCGTCGGCAATCGGTTTGACCGGGTACACGGCGCGAATCGTGCCGTCTTCCTCGCGGATCTTGCGGGTATCGCTGGCCAGCAGTTGCACGATCTCTTTGCCTTCGGCACCGAGGGTGTCCACCAGGTTTTTGCCGACTTTGGCCGGCTCGCCGCTGTAGCTGGCGATCAAGCCGTTACCGGACAGTATTTCGAGAATTCCGGCGCCGTTGAACAGTTCTTTTTGCGCCGCATCGGTCGCCGCTTGCAGGGCGTTGAGGGCGAGGTCCACACCGACCACGCCGATCACTTTGCCGTCGACCAGCAGCGGCAGGGAAATGGTGGTCATCAACACCGGCTTGCCGGCTACGGTGTCTTCATACGGGTCCAGCAGGCAGGTGTTTTTTGTGTCCCGCGGGCAGGTGTACCAGATGTTGTAGGGCGTGCCGCTGAGGTTGAGGGTGGTCTTGGTCAGGTCATCCTCGACCATCACGGTGTTCAGGCCTTCACCGCCGGCGCGGCTCCAGTAGCTGGAAAAGCGGCCTTTTTCGTTGGACACACGGGCGGCATCATTGACGAATTCACTGTCTTTGCCATCGAGGGCGTTGGGCTCGAACGACAGCCAGATGCCGAGCACCTTGGTGTTGCGGTCGAAGGCGGTTTTCAGGCTGTGGTTGAGTTCTTCACGCAGGGCCCCGGCATCCAACGAGCGCTTGCCGGCCAGAGTGCGCAGGTCCTTGATCTGGTCGGCCAGGGCCGTCACCACCAACAGGCTTTCACCGAAGGTCTTTTGCAGTTGCATCGCTTGCTCGGCGGCCTTGGCCTGCAGCAGGTTCTGCACACTGTCGGTGAGCATTCGCGAGCTTGAATCGCTGATCAGTTGATCGTTCTGGCTGGTCTGGTAAAGGTTCATGCCCACAACAAGGGCAATCACCCCCAGCAGGCACAGACCGGACAACAGCACGATTTTCAAGCGAATGGAGAGGGTGTCGAACATAGAAGTACCCGCGAATGGACTTATTAGTATGCAAGCTCAGGCGAGTCCATTCGGCGCTATGCCCGGAACATCGGCTTGGGCCGGCAGTTCATGAGCGGGAGCCGATGAGCGGTAGTGGGGGGGTTCAGGTGGGTTGCGGGAGACGTTCCGGTCGCGACCAGATCCACAGGTTGCCCATGCTCATTCCGGCGATGGCCAGGTAGATCGGCCAGCCGTGGTCGAGCATCACCAGCATCAGGCCGGCGCACAGCAGCATGCTCACGGTGGCGCTGACTTTGGCCCGGCGGGCGATGATCTTGCCATTGCGCCAATTGAACAGGATCGGCCCGAATAGCCGGTGGTTTTCCAGCCAGGCACTCAGGCGCGGCGAGCTTTTGGTGGCGGCCCAGGCGGCCAGCAGGATGAATTCGGTGGTGGGCAAGCCCGGTACCACAATCGCAATCAAGCCGATGCCCAGGCTGACGTAGGCCAGCAGGCCGAACAGGACGCGGGCGATTTTGGATGAGGATTGGGTTTTGCCGGTCATGGGTGCGGTTTGCATGGATGGATTTACGAAGGATTCAAAGTGAAACCGGATCAAAATGTGGGAGCGGGCTTGCTCGCGAATGCGGTGGTTCAGTCACCAGATATATTGACTGATCCACCGCATTCGCGAGCAAGCCCGCTCCCACATTTGATTGCATTCCAATCAGGGAATCAGGCCAGCTCAGGGGCGCTAGCGTACGCCTGTTCCAGCAACACGGTGAAGCGCACGAACGCATCAATCGCGCCTTTCTCCACTTCGGCTTCTTCTTCGGCACTGAATTCCAGCGCGTCGAGGGTGCGGGTGAAGCGCTTCCAGCCTTCAGCGCGACCACCTGCCGGCTCGCCCAGGTGACGGGCACCGAAGGTTTCGCTCAGGCCCAGGCCCACGGCACGCTTGATCAGGAACGCGGCGCCCAGCTTGGAGCCTTCGGACACAAACAGCCAGCCCAGGGCTTCGGCCTTGCTCGGGTTTTTCACGGCGCCGGCGACCGGGGCCGGTACTTCGGTGTCCAGGTCGCCCAGGTCCAGTTTGGCTGCTTCGGCACGGCAGCGTTCGGCGAGGTCAGGGACGATCTTGATCAACTCGGCATCGTTGTACAGCGCCACCAGCTCCGACTGGAACAGGTACTGTGCGACCACGAAGCGGGCGAAGTTGGCCTGGGTTTCAAACGGTGCATGGGCCTTCACCAACGCATCGAGCTTGGTGTGCGGTTCGTTGGTGATCTGGTTCAGGCGCTGGGAGCGCAGGGCTGCACGTTCTGCGGTAGGGGAGGCGGTCATCGGGGAGTCCTTGAGAAGAGAAAGCGTCTGGTTGCCAGGCTGTTATGAACTAGACGAACCAGAAGACGCGTCACAGTAAAAAATCCTCACCCCGGCGCAGATTAAATCGCGCCGGGGTGAGGCTCCGTGGATCAGATGTCCCAGATCAGATTGATCGCAAAGTTGCGGCCCGGCTGGGTCAGGCGGTCGAGGTTGGCTGGGCCGGTCACACCGGCTTCGCCGACGCTGTCGTAGCTGCGCACGTCATCCCAGTTCCAGTATTTCTTGTCCGTCAGGTTGTACAGGCCGCCGTTGATGGTCACGTCGTTGGTGACCTTGTAGAAGCCGGTCAGGTCGACGATGCCGAAACCCGGGGTCTTGAACGGGCCGTTGGCGCTGTTGCCGTCAGGGGCGAAGAAGGTGGTGCTGTCGACGCGGTCCTGTTTCTTGACCAGGGTCCAGCTGACCAGCGCACCGTAGTTCTGCTGGTCATAGCCCAGGCCGAACACGCCCTTGAGCGGGTTGACGCTGTTCAACGGTTCGCCGTTGTCGTCATTGCGCCCGTAGGTGTAGGCAATCGAGCCTTGGGTATACAGGCCCTGCGGTGCGCCGAATGCGTCGAGGCTCAAGCGGCCCTTGGCCTCCACGCCCTTGATGGTGGCGTGCTTGATGTTGTTGGCTTCGAACTGCTGGACGGTGCCACCGGCAACCGAGGCATCTTCGTCGATGAAATCACGGTACTTGTTGTAGTACACCGCCACATCAAACGAGCCCGAGTCGAAGTTGCCGCGAATCCCGGTTTCGACGCCCCGGCTGCTTTCCGGCTTGAGGTCCGGGTTGGGTTCGACGGTGTAGCGCTGCTGCAGGTTTTCAAAGCGGCCATACAAGGCCTTGGCCGACGGGGTGCGATAGCCTTCGGCGTATTGGCCGAACCAGGTGTATTGCTCGGTCAGGGCGTAAGTCACGCCGAACTTGGGCGTTACACGGTGCCAGTTCTTTTCCGAATCGCTGTGGTCGTAGATGCGTGTCGGGTCAACGGTATTGAGGAATTCCTGGGTCAGCTTGGGTTTGAGCTGGATGTAGTCGTAGCGGACGCTGGGCAGGAAGGTCCACTTGTCCCAGGCAATCTGGTCCTGGGCAAACAGCGCGTAGGAGTTGATGGTCGGGTCGGGGAAGTCGCTGGCTTTTTTCACGCTGTCGGCGGCCGACGGGCTTGGTGCACCGATGGCGGTGCAGCCTGCGCCGACCGCCAGGCAGGTCGCGGCGCCCTCACGGGAACCGGTGACTTTCTGCTGCTTGAGGGTGGTGCCGTAGGTCACGACATGGTCGGTTTCGCCGATGCTGAAAGCCTTGTCCAACTGCGCGTCGAATACCCACTGCTTCTCTTCGTACAGGGTCTCGCGGGTGCGCAATACCTTGCGCGATGGCTGGTAGATTTCTGCGGTGGTCTGGTCGGTCTTGGCGATCTGGTAGTTGAGGCTGGTCTTGATGTGATCGGCAATCGGCGAGTCGAGGGCGAACTTGTTTTCGATGCCGAAGCGTTCGCGGGTGATGGTGTCGTTGCCCGTGCGGCCGCGGTAGAAATTGAAGCCCTGGCCACCGACAAACGGGCCACCCACTGCGTTTTTCAGGTTGGTGTCGCGATCGTCCTTGAACTTCTCGTAGGTCAGGCCCAGGCGGTTGTCTTCGCCGTAGTTCCAACCCAGTTTGGCCAGCACGTTGGTGGTGCGCGCATCTTCCGGGTTGGCGCCGGTGCGGGCCAGGCCGGTGGCGTTATTCCCGTCGTAGGATTCCATCTCGTGACCGTTGCGCTGGCTCAGGTGCAGCAAGCCGTCGAAGTCCTGCACGCGACCGGCGACGGTGCCGGAGGTCAGCCAGCTCTCATCGGCGGAGCTGTAGCCGGTCTTCAGGCGTGCGCCGTAGTCCTGCCCGGGCTTGATGATGTCGTTGGGGTCGAGGGTAAAGTAGCTCACCGCGCCGCCGATGGCGCTGCTGCCGTACAAGGCCGAGGCCGGGCCGCGCAGGATTTCCACGCGCTTGACGATTTCCGGGTCGACGTAGTTGCGGCGGGTCTTGGCGTAGGGGCCGTTGAAGAAGTTGTCCGGCACCTCGACGCCGTCCACCTGGGTCAGGATACGGTCGCCGTCGATCCCGCGAATGTTGTAGCCAGCATTGCCGGAGCGGGTGCCGGCACCGCCCACCGAAACACCTGGCTCATAACGCACCAGTTCACGGATGGTGTTGACGTTCTGGCGGTCCAGTTCTTCGCGGTCGTGCACGGTCACGGTGCTGGGCACGCTGTCCACGGCCTGTTCCTGGCGGGTGGCACTGATGGTCATCTGTTGCAGGGTGATGGCGCCGACGGCGACGCGTTTTTCCAGCACGATGTTGTTGTTGCCCAGTTTGCGATAACCCAGGTTGGTCCCCACCAACAGCCGGTCCAGGGCTTTATCCGCCGGCAATGAGCCGCGCACGCCAGGGGACGACACACCCTGGCCCAGTTCTGCCGGCAGGCCGACTTGCCAGCCGGTCACCGCGGTGAAGGCGTTCAGCGCCGAGACCAGGGATTGCTGCTCGATGCTGAAGCTGTAATTGCCCTGGCTGCGGCTGGCAGGCTCGGCGGCGGTGGCAGCCATGACGGGCGCACCGGCCAACAGGATTGCGGCCGTCAGCAGCGACAAGCCCTGGCGGCGAACGGGCGAAGAGGACCGGCGGTTGAAACGAGACGACATCGAGAGCGCTCCGGAAGGTACGAATCTTATAGTTGCGCACTGAATCAAATAGGAATCAGTTGCATTGGCTATAACGAGACGTATCGTCGCTGGCTATCGAGTAAAAATAATTCTCATTTAGTTCAGGATCACCAGCGCCGGGTATTCCGAGAGCTTGGCCGAGGTGATGTGGGCCAGGGAGCGCACCACGTCGAGCGGCTGGTCGAGCCGGTAATTGCCGGTGACGGCCACGCTGGCGAGCCTGTCGTTGTTGTTGACGATCCAGCCGGGGTAGTAGCGACGCAATTCGGCCAGCACTTCGCTCATCGGGCAGTTTTCGAAGATCAGCCGGCCGTCGACCCAGGCCAGGTCCTTGGTGGTGTCGAGTTTGGCCGGTTGGCCGAAGCCCTTGGGCCCGATGCGGATACTTTCACCGGCGCTCAGGCGCACCCGCGCGTCGTCAAACGTGTTGCTCAGGTCGACATCACCACGCTGTACCTGAACCTGGGCTTCACCGTTCAAGTAGCGCACCGCGAAAGAGGTGTCGCGCACGCTGGCGCGCACCGGGCCGGCGTCGATTTCCAGGGGCAGGCCACGACTGGGCAGCACCTCGAAAAACGCCTCGCCCTGATACAGGCGGGCGATGCGCTGGTGGTCCTTGATGCTGCTGGAGAAGGCTGAATTGGTGTTGAGCAACACTTTCGAGCCATCGTCCAGCTGCAGGCGCTGGCGCTCGCCCACCACGGTCAGATGGTCGGCCTGCAGGCGCATAGGCAGGTTGCTGAAGCTGAACAGGCCCAGCAGCAACACAGCGGCAGTGGCCAGGGGCTTCCAGTGCGGTTTGATACGGCGCCAGGCGCTGGGTTTGCGTGGCGCATTCAGGGCGACGGCAGCGCTGTGAACCGGCGCGCCGCCCCAGGCAGTCTGGGCCTTGATGAAGGCTTCGGCGTTTAACGGGTCGTTGGCGAGCCAGGCTTCAAATTCCGCCTGCTGCCCGGGTTGCGGGCACTGCAACGCGATCAGCCAGTCGAGGGCTTGGTCCATGGCCGCGTCTTGCAACACCTCATGAGCCAGCTCATGGGGGTGCCGTTTATTCGGTTCCGTCACGGTGTTCCTCGGGTCTTCGCCACGTTTTAATCAATAGTCCTACAGACTGTGCCGACAAAGCTTAAGGGCGATCCAGTCTTTCGGCCACACCTATGCAGATGGCCATGATCAGTTTCAGTTCCTTCTGCACGGTGCTCAGGGACACGTCGAGCTTGTCGGCGATCTCCTGATAGCTGCAACCGTGCAGGCGGCTGAGGATGAATATCTGCTGCTGGCGGGCGCTCAACTGGCCGAGGCTGACACTCAGGTGCTCGAGCAATTGCTCGGCCTGTGTCGCGTCTTCGGGGGTGCTGACGGGGGAGGCGACGCTTTGCAGGACGTCCAGCGGGACATCTTCCTGCAGGGTGCGGGCCTGAATCCTGCGGGCGCGCAGGTGGTCCAGCGCCAGGTTGCGCGCCGTCTGGTAGACAAAGGGTTCAAGGTGGTCGATCGGCCGTTCGCTCAGGGCCCGGGTAACGCGCAGGTAGGTTTCCTGCAACAGGTCCTCGGCGGTGCTGTGGTTATTCACCATCCGCTGCAAGGTGCGCAGCAAAATCACCCGCTGGGTGAGGAAGACTTGGTTGAAACGAGATTGGCTCACAGTGATACCAGACCGATTTGCAGCGAATGATAATGCTTATCATCAACGCAAATGGCAAGTGGCACTTTGGATTACTGTAGGAGCGAGCTTGCTCGCGAAGGGCGTCAACGATATCGCTGGCATCCTGAATAAACGCGGTGGTTTTGCGTTTTTCGCGAGCAAGCTCGCTCCTACAGGCCGAGCATTACTCGGCGTTGCACAGCGCCAGGCAGTTATCCAGCATCCGGTTCGAGAAGCCCCACTCATTATCGTACCAGGCCAGCACTTTCAGCAGTTTGCCGCTCACTTTGGTGTGATTGGCGTCGAAGATCGACGAAAGCGGGTTATGGTTGAAGTCGCTGGAAACCAGCGGCAGGGTGTTATAGCCGAGGATTTTCGAGTGCTGGCTGGCTTCTTTCAGCAGCGCGTTGACCTGCTCGGCACTGGCTTCTTTTTTCAGTTGCACGGTGAGGTCCACCAGCGACACGTTGATCACCGGTACACGCACGGCCATGCCGGTCAGCTTGCCTGCCAGTTCCGGCAGCACCAGGCCCACGGCTTCGGCAGCGCCGGTCTTGCTCGGGATCATGTTCTGGGTGGCCGAGCGCGCGCGGTACGGGTCGGTGTGGTAGACGTCGGTCAGGTTCTGGTCGTTGGTGTAGGCGTGGATGGTGGTCATCAGGCCGCTTTCGATGCCCAGCTCGCGGTGCAGCACCTGGGCCACGGGCGCCAGGCAGTTGGTGGTGCAGGAAGCGTTGGAGATGATCTGGTGGGATTGACGCAAAATGTCATGGTTTACCCCGTACACCACGGTGGCATCGGCGCCCTTGGCCGGGGCCGAGATGATTACCTTGCGCGCGCCGGCGGTAATATGGGCGGCGGCCTTGTCACGGTCGGTGAACAGACCGGTGCATTCGAACACCACGTCCACCTTGTGGGCAGCCCACGGCAGGTCGGCCGGGTTGCGAATGGCACTCACGGCAATCCGGTCACCGTTCACGGTCAGGCTTTCCTGATCATGAGCGACCTCTGCGTCGAAAGTACCGTGGACGGTGTCGTATTTAAGCAGGTGGGCATTGATCGAGCTGTCGCCGAGATCGTTGATGGCGACGATCTGCAAATCCTGACGGTAGCCTTGGGTATAAAGTGCGCGCAGGACATTACGGCCAATACGGCCAAAACCATTGATAGCGATACGTAGAGTCATTGGAAGGTGCCTGTCGTCGATTTGTTGTAAGAATTACAAGATTATTCGCATAAAAATAGAAAACAAGCCTTTTTAGTGGCAATATTTTGTTCAATCTACAACGAGTGACCTGAATCAACTGGTCCGATTGGTCAAGCAACACCCTGCCAACCTCTTCGCGGCGGGCTTTTGACCAGCATAGACACTCAGGTCGCCACATCCGTTAGCCTGGAGTTCTATACATGCATCCCCGCGTACTTGAGGTCACCGAACGGCTTATCGCCCGCAGCCGTGCAACCCGTGAGGCATACCTTGCGCTCATTCGCGGCGCTGCCAGCGACGGCCCGATGCGCGGCAAGCTGCAATGCGCCAACTTTGCCCACGGCGTGGCCGGGTGTGGCACCGAAGACAAAAACAGCCTGCGCATGATGAACGCCGCCAACGTGGCAATTGTTTCGTCATATAACGACATGCTGTCGGCCCACCAGCCATACGAACATTTCCCCGAGCAAATCAAAAAGGCCCTGCGTGAAGTCGGTTCTGTTGGCCAGTTCGCCGGCGGTACCCCCGCCATGTGCGACGGCGTGACCCAGGGCGAGCCAGGCATGGAGCTCAGCCTGCTGAGCCGCGAAGTGATTGCCATGTCCACGGCGGTAGCGCTGTCCCATAACATGTTCGACGCCGCGCTGATGCTGGGTATCTGCGACAAGATCGTCCCCGGCCTGATGATGGGCGCCCTGCGCTACGGCCACCTGCCGATGATCTTCGTACCGGGCGGCCCGATGCCGTCGGGGATCTCCAACAAACAGAAAGCCGACGTGCGCCAGCGCTACGCCGAAGGCAAGGCCACCCGCGAAGAGCTGCTGGAATCGGAGATGAAGTCCTACCACAGCCCGGGCACCTGCACCTTCTACGGCACCGCCAACACCAACCAGTTGCTGATGGAAGTCATGGGCCTGCACCTGCCGGGCGCCTCGTTCGTCAACCCGTACACGCCGCTGCGTGACGCCCTGACCCGCGAAGCCGCGCACCAGGTCACGCGCCTGACCAAGGCCAACGGCAGCTTCACGCCGATCGGCGAGATCGTCGACGAGAAATCCATCGTCAACTCCATCATCGCCCTCAACGCCACGGGTGGGTCCACCAACCACACCCTGCACATGCCGGCCATCGCCATGTCGGCGGGCATCATCCTGACTTGGGATGACATGGCCGACCTCTCCGAAGTGGTGCCGACCCTGTCCCACGTGTATCCAAACGGCAAGGCCGACATCAACCACTTCCAGGCGGCGGGAGGCATGTCGTTCCTGATCCGCGAACTGCTGGAAGCCGGCCTGCTGCACAACGACGTCAACACCGTGGCCGGTCATGGCCTGAGCCGCTACACCCAGGAACCGTTCCTGGTGGACGGCGAGCTGGTATGGCGTGAAGGCCCGATCGAAAGCCTCGACGAAACCATCCTGCGTCCCGTGGCCCGTGCGTTCTCTCCGGAAGGCGGCCTGCGGGTGATGGAAGGCAACCTCGGCCGGGGTGTGATGAAGGTCTCCGCCGTGGCCCTCGAACATCAAATCGTCGAAGCCCCGGCCGTGGTGTTCCAGGACCAGCAAGACCTGGCCGACGCGTTCAAGGCCGGTGAGTTGGAAAAAGACTTTGTTGCGGTGATGCGTTTCCAGGGCCCGCGCTCCAACGGCATGCCGGAATTGCACAAGATGACCCCGTTCCTCGGCGTGTTGCAGGATCGTGGCTTCAAAGTGGCGTTGGTAACAGACGGGCGCATGTCCGGCGCCTCGGGTAAGATTCCCGCCGCGATTCACGTCAACCCCGAAGCCCAGAGCGGCGGGCCACTGGCACGTGTGCGCGATGGCGATATCATTCGCGTGGATGGCGTCAAAGGCACCTTGGAGCTTAAGGTGGACGCCGAAGAATTTGCCGCGCGCGCGCCTGCCACGGGCCTTCTGGGCAATAACGTGGGGGCCGGTCGCGAGTTGTTTGCGTTCATGCGTTTGGCTGCAAGCTCCGCAGAGCAGGGCGCCAGCGCCTTTACCTCTGCCTTGGAGACACTTAAGTGAAGCTAGCGCTGGTCGGTGATATCGGTGGTACCAACGCCCGTTTTGCGTTGTGGCGGGATCAGGAACTGCATTCGATCCGCGTCCATGCGACGGCGGATCATGCCAGCCCGGAAGAGGCGATCCAGGTCTATCTGAAGGAAGAAGGCCTGGCCATCGGGTCGATTGGCGCGGTGTGCCTGTCGGTCGCGGGGCCGGTGAGTGGAGATGAATTTAAATTCACCAACAATCACTGGCGCCTGAGCAAGACTGCGTTCTGCAAGACCTTGCAGGTGGACGAGCTGCTGCTGGTGAATGATTTCTCGGCCATGGCCCTGGGCATGACCCGCCTGAAGCCCGACGAATTCCGCGTGGTGTGCGAAGGCACGCCGGAGCCGTTGCGCCCTGCGGTGGTGATCGGCCCGGGCACCGGCCTGGGTGTCGGCACCTTGCTCGACCTCGGCCATGGCCGTTGGGCGGCATTGCCGGGGGAGGGCGGCCATGTCGACCTGCCCGTGAGCAGCCCGCGTGAAGCCCAGCTGTGGCAGCACATCTACAATGAGATCGGCCATGTCAGCGCTGAAACTGCCTTGAGCGGTGGCGGTTTGCCCAGGTTGTACCGGGCGATCTGCGCGGTGGACGGTCACGAGGCGGTTCTGGAAACCCCCGAGGCCATCACTGCCGCTGGCCTGGCGGGCGACCCGATTGCCCTGGAAGTGCTGGACCAGTTCAGTATCTGGCTGGGCCGCGTTGCCGGTAACAACGTGCTGACCACCGGCGGTCGTGGTGGCGTGTACATCGTGGGTGGGGTGATCCCGCGCTTTGCCGATTTCTTTATCAAGAGTGGTTTTGCCAGGAGTTTTGGCGACAAGGGCTGCATGAGCGACTACTTCAAAGGCATTCCGGTGTGGCTGGTGACGGCACCGTATTCAGGGTTGACAGGTGCTGGTGTGGCGCTTGAGCAGGCATTTGCGTAGGCAGTGATGGCCTTTTTGCGAGCAAGCCCGCTCCCACATTCAATCCCATTCCAACTGGATGAATGAGGTCGAATGTGGGAGCGGGCTTGCTCGCGAAGGCGGCCTCAAGGGCAACAAATGACTTAAGCTTGGCCATAACAACAAGGAGGACCCCGTGAGCGTAATCAGTAAATCCATTCTCCTGGTCGACGACGACCAGGAAATCCGCGAGTTGCTGCAAACCTACCTCAGCCGCGCCGGTTTCCAGGTGCGTGGCGTGCCGGATGGCGCGGGGTTCCGCCAGGCGATGAACGAAGCCCCGTGCGACCTGGTGATCCTTGATGTGATGCTGCCGGACGAAGACGGTTTCAGCCTTTGCCGCTGGATCCGCCAGCACCCGCGCCAGGCCCAGGTGCCGATCATCATGCTCACCGCCAGTTCCGACGAAGCCGACCGCGTCATCGGCCTGGAGCTGGGTGCCGACGATTACATCGGCAAACCCTTCAGCCCCCGTGAGCTGCAGGCCCGTATCAAGGCCCTGTTGCGGCGTTGCCAGTTTGGCCAGGAGCGCAGCGGCGGCGAGGTGCTGGTGTTTGGCGAGTGGCGCCTGGACATGGTCAGCCACCGGCTGTTCCACGTCGACGGCGAGGAAGTGATTCTTTCCGGCGCCGATTTTGCCCTGCTCAAACTGTTCCTCGACCACCCCCAGCAAATCCTCGACCGCGACACCATCGGCAACGCCACCCGTGGCCGCGACCTGATGCCCCTGGACCGGATTGTCGACATGGCCGTCAGCCGTCTGCGCCAACGCCTGCGCGACACCGAAAAACCACCCCGGCTGATCCGCACCGTGCGCGGCAGTGGCTATCAATTGGCAGCCAGCGTGGTTGCCGGCAATGCCCACTGAGCGCCTGCGTGAACTGCGCCGGCGCATCCCGGTACCGCGTTCGCTGCTGGGGCGGATGTTACTGCTGACCCTGTTGGCGGTGCTGTTTGCCCAGGCGTTGTCCAGCGTGATCTGGGTCTCGCAATTGCGCGCTACCCAGCTTGAAGGCCTGGTAACCGCCGCCCGCAGCCTGGCGCATTCGATGACCGCCAGCGTCAGTTATTTCCGCTCGTTGCCGGTGGCCTTCCGGCCGTTGGTACTGGACCAGTTGCGCAGCATGGGCGGTACCCGGTTTGTGGTGACGCTCAACGACAAGCCCCTGGACATGGCGGTATTGCCGGAAACCCCGCGCAAGCATGCAGTGCTCGGTGCTGTCGAAGAAGTGTTGCGCCAGACCCTGGGCAGCGACGTGCATGTTTCGGTGGAGTTCGTCAGCGCCGAAGACCTGCGCATCTTCAACGCCGGCTTGAAACTCGATGAATTGCCGCGCTCCTGGGCGCATTACGCGTTGACCCTGGAACCGGTGAATCCGCCGGTGTTGGTCACCCAGATCCAGCTGGCCCAGGGCGAATGGCTCTACATTGCCTCCTTGCTGCCCGAACCCTATACCAGCCTCGAAGAACAAGGCCTGCCATACCAGCAGGTGTGGTTTATCGTGCTCACCAGCGGCTTCCTGCTGCTGTTTATCGGCCTGTTGGTGCACTGGCAAAGCCGTCCACTCAAGCGCCTGGCGAGGGCGGCGCGGGACATGTCCCTGGGCGCCGACGTGGAGCCGGTGGCCGAAGGCGGCGGCAGCGAAGTGGTGGAAGTAGGCCGCGCGTTCAATGCCATGCGCGAACGCATCAGCCGTTACCTGACCGAACGCAGCCAGCTGTTCAGCGCCATTTCCCACGACCTGCGCACACCCATCACACGCCTGCGGTTGCGGGTGGAATTGCTGGAAGACGAGAACCTGCAAGCCAAGTTCGGCCGCGACCTGGATGAACTGGAGTTGCTGGTCAAAGGCGCGTTGCAGTGCGTGAAGGACACCGACATCCACGAAAACATCGAACCGGTGGACCTCAACCACGTACTCGACTGCCTGGTGGAGCCGTACCTGGCGCCCAACGGCAATGGGCGCGTGACCCAACATGGTCGGGCACTTACGACGTACCCTGGCAAGCCGCTGGCGCTCAAGCGCTGCATCGGCAACCTGATCGACAACGCCCTGAAGTACGGGCAGAACGCCCATTTGCACATTGAAGACGATGGCGCGGAGTTCATCCTCCACGTCGACGACGAAGGCCCGGGCGTGCCGGAACAGCGCCTGGAGCAGGTCTTCGAGCCGCACTTCCGCCTGGCCGGGCAGCAACAGGGTTACGGCCTGGGCCTGGGCATCGCCCGCAACATTGCCCACAGCCATGGCGGTGAAGTGAGTTTGCAGAATCTGCGGGAGGGCGGTTTGCGGGTGACCTTGCAACTGCCTCGTGGCCTGGATTGAACACCACCAATACCGCAGCTGATTGAGTACTTGTGGCGAGGGAGCTTGCTCCCGTTGGGGCGCGAAGCGGCCCCAAAAGATGGGACTGCTGCGCAGTCCAACGGGAGCAAGCTCCCTCGCCACATTATTAGTATCCGGTGTTATAACCGTGGTTAGACGCTCTGGCGCAACCTGGCCAGATCCCGCAACGGCGGCGCACCAAACAGCCGGCTGTATTCGCGGCTGAACTGTGATGGGCTCTCATAGCCCACCCGATACCCCGCCGCCGAGGCTTCCAGGCCCTCGGCGATCATCAACCGCCGAGCCTCCTGCAAGCGCAACTGTTTTTGGTACTGCAACGGGCTCATGGCGGTCATCGCCTTGAAGCGGTGGTGCAAGGTCGAGACGCTGAGGTTCACTTCCTTGGCCAGGTCATCAATGCGCAGGGGCTGTTCGTAGTTGCCGTTCAACCAGGTGATCGCCTGGCTCACCCGATGGCTCTGACTGTTGGCGACGGCAATTTCATACAGCCGATAACCCTGTGGACCGCGCAACAGGCGATAGAGAATTTCCCGATTGATCAGCGGCGCGAGCATTGCGATGTCTTTCGGTGCGTCGAGCAATCGGGTCAGGCGCAGCACGGCGTCCAGTAGCTGGCTGTCCAGGCGGTCGACATACATCCCTCGGGAGGTCGGGCGCGGGGGCACGCCCATCGGCCCGGCTTCGGCAATCAGTGCGGTGATCTGTGCCGGGTCGATATTCACCCGAATCGACAGGTTGGGGTCTTCCGGCGTGGCATCAAGGATGCGCCCGGCCACCGGCATCGCTACCGAAAACACCAGGTAATTGAGCGGGTCGTAGGCGAAGACTTCATCCGCCAGGCGCACTTCCTTGCTGCCCTGGGCGAGGATGCACAGCGCGGGTTCAACCAGCACCGGCGTGAATTCACGCGGGGAGTTATGGCGGTTGAGATACAGCGACGTGATCGCCGTGCCGTAGGAACCATCCTCCCAGGTATGCCGGCGAACGATGCCGGCGAGTTCTGCGCGCTGCTTTTCCATATCGGCGTCAAGGGGGGTGGAGCGAAGTTCGGGCGACGACATGGGACATCCTCTGGTGCTTTGACGATGGGCACAGCTTAAAGGCGGCTTTGCAAAAAGCGGTACTTCGATTCTGCACAATCCTTGCCTGATCCTGCGAAAAATCGTGAATCAGGCAAGCCGGGGCCTGTCATGCCCCTGAAATACGGCAGTCATGCCGGGAATAAACTTCGCAGGCCGATTGCTATATCTACGTATCTCGCAGGATTGTGCAATAAGCCAGCAGGAATTGACTAACCGCATCCATACCCGCGCCCGTATCTTTGATCCTGTGGCAACACGCCCTCACAGTGCTTGCCGAGCATCACTTCTCAACGGGAGAGTCGAACATGTCCACCCCCATTCCCGCGAGCCATATGGCCTTTATCCGTGCCCGTACCGGGTACAGCACCGAACTGGGTGCACGCTTGAGCAGTTTGATCGAACCGGGCCGCCAGGCTCAGGGTTGCCTGCAATTCTCGTTGCAGCACTCCCTGGCCGACCCGGATGTGTGGTTGGTGTCGGGCTTCTGGAGCAGCGAGCAGGCGATGAGTGCCTACTTCAGCTCGCCGGCGCTGATGGTCTTCACCGAGTTGTTGAATGACATGGTGGTTCGCAGCATGGACTTCCAGACCTTTACCGACGCCTCGGCGGCCAATGCCTATGGCGAGTACCTGCAACTGGCGGGCTAGTGCTTTAGAATGGCCGCCTTTCCCATTGGCCAGGACCTGCAACATGGCACGTAAAGAGTTTGCCCACCACGAAGCCGTTTCCGCCTTGGTGCGTGAAGAAGAGGGTGGCTATAGCGCCGCCATCGCCGTCAAGGCGCTGGATGGCATGGGCGCACCGCGCTTTCACAAGATCCTCGATGGACAGACGTTCAAGACTGCCTCCGACGCCGACGATGCCGCAGCTCTGCAACTGGAGCGCTTGGTCGATGTAGATGAAGACGGTCAGCTCTCTTGGGCAACTTCCGCCAACTAAAAACACCGCTGATCCAAATCTGGGAGCGGGCTTGTGTGGGAGCGGGCTTGCTCGCGAATGCGGTGGATCAGTTGGCATATGCATGGACTGACACGCCTCCTTCGCGAGCAAGCCCGCTCCCACATTTTTATCGCATTCCAATCAGCGTTTCGCGGCGCCTGGGCGGTACATTTTGAACAGCGCTTCTGGCCCCAATTGGAAATAATCCGCCGGTCCACCTCCACGCAGGATCGGCTGGGCGGCAGCCGTGTCGTACACCCCGTCTTTCAGCAGCCATTTGGCGATATGCACCGCGACCACCTCGCCGAGCACCAACCAGCTTGGCACCAGCTCCTTGTCTGCGCGCTGCAGCTGAATGATCTGCGTCACCTTGCACTCGAACGACACCGGGCTTTCGGCTACGCGAGGCACGGCGATCACCTTTGAAGCCACCGGTGTCAGGCCCGACAATTCAAACTCGTTGACCTCGGGTGATACCGGCGCGCAACTCTGGTTCATCTGCTCGGCCAGCGGGCGGGTGGCCAGGTTCCACACGAACTCACCGGTCTGTTCGATGTTGTTCAGGCTGTCTTTGCGCCCGACACTGGAAAACCCAATGATCGGCGGAATGTAGTTGAAGGCGTTGAAGAAACTGTAGGGTGCCAGGTTCAGGCGGCCCTGGCTGTCGTGGGACGAAATCCAGCCAATCGGGCGCGGGCCGACAATCGCATTGAACGGGTCATGGGGCAGGCCGTGGCCGTTGGCGGGTTCGTAGAAATGAATATCGTCGGACATGGGCCGGGGTTCCTGCTGGTGGTTCGGGGAAGGGCATCATAGTGCACTCAGGTGGAGTGTTCGCCAATGAAAAAGGGGCTGTGTCATACACTGACACAGCCCCTTTTTTATCCTGGCAGAACCCTTAGTCCGTAGTAATCCGCGAATGCTTGCGGGTGTCCTTCATGGTCACATACACCAACAGCGACACCGCAATACACGCGGTGACGTACCAGTAGTAACCGGTTTCCATACCAATGCTCTTGAACCACAGCGCGATATATTCAGCGGTGCCGCCGAAGATCGACACGGTCAGCGCATAGGGCAAGCCAACACCCAGGGCGCGGATTTCGGTGGGGAACAATTCGGCCTTCACTACGGCGTTGATCGAGGTGTAGCCGCTGACGATGATCAGCGCCGCCATGATCAGGAAGAACGCGCCCCACCAGGTCTGGATGGTGTGCAGGGTGGTGAGGATCGGCACGGTGAACAGGGTGCCGAGGACGCCGAAGGCGATCAGGATCGGCCGGCGGCCAACCTTGTCCGACAGCCCGCCGATGATGGGTTGCAGGCACATGAACAGGAACAGCGTGGCCGCCGAAATGGTGGTGGAGTCGGAGATGCTCATGCCGACGGTGTTCACCAGGTATTTCTGCATGTAGGTGGTGTAGGTGTAGAACGCCAGGGTGCCGCCCATGGTCAGGCCGACTACAGTCATCAGTTCTTTGGGGTGGCGCATCAAGGTGCGCATTGCGCTTTCCTTGGCCTTTTCTTTCTTGGTGAACGACTCGGTTTCTTCCATGCCACGACGCAGGTACAGCGCCACTACCGCGCACAGCGCGCCGATGGCGAACGGGATACGCCAGCCCCAGTCGTACAGTTGTTCGGTGGTCAGCAATTGTTGCAGCACGATCAATACCGCCAGGGCGATGAGCTGGCCGGAGATCAGGGTCACGTACTGGAAGCTGGAGTAGAAGCCCCGACGTTCCTTGGTCGCCATTTCGCTGAGGTAAGTGGCGGAGGTGCCGTATTCACCGCCGACCGACAGCCCCTGCAGTAAGCGGGCGAAAACCAGCAGGATCGGCGCACCGATACCAATGGCTTCATAGCCCGGGCTCAGGGCAATCAGCAAAGAGCCGAAGCACATCAGGTACACCGAGGCCATCAAGGCCTTTTTACGCCCGACTTTGTCGGCGTACAGGCCCATCAGCCAGCCACCGATCGGACGCATCAGGAAACCCACGGCGAAGATCGCGGCGGTGTTCAGGAGTTGGGCGGTGGTGTCGCCTTTCGGGAAAAAGGTCTTGGCGAAATACAGGGAGAAAGCCGCGTAGACGTACCAGTCGTACCACTCGACCATGTTGCCGACCGATCCGCTGAAGATCGACTTGATACGGCTGGAGGTGGTGCGTCCTTTTGCCGGCGCAGTCGCCGACCCCAGAGGCAGGGAGTTGGAGTTATCCATTTAAGGATCCTTCATCTAATTGTTTTTGTGGAGCGCGCGGTAGCGCAGCCTGGCTGGGCTATAGCAGGAGCTGTGCCAAGCCGATGAAGGCCCGGTCTAGAAGGGTTTGCGGAAATTTTTGAGCGGAAAATTGCTGATGAATCAAGGGGGATGAGCGGAAATCCGCCGACGAAGATCGCTCCCACGCTCTGCGTGGGAGCGCATCCTGTGACGCTCCGCGTCACGATTTTAAGGGCGGACGCGGAGCGCCCAGAGCTGCATCCCCACGCGGAGCGTGGGAACGATCGGGTTAGAGGAACGTGTCCCGCGCCAGGCCATGGCGCTGCATTTTTTCATTGAAGGTGCGCCGTGGCAGTTGCAGCTCGGCCAGCACCGCCTTGATATCGCCTTTGTGCCGGGTCAGCGCGGCTTTCAGGCAATGGGCTTCAAATGCTTCCTGCTGCGCCGCCAACGATTGCCCGGCTTCGATGCCTTCCGGCTCCGGTTCACCCAGCCCCAGCACCTGGCGTTCCGCGGCATTGGCCAGCTCCCGCACATTCCCCGGCCAGTCATGGCTGAGCAGGCGCCCCAGCGCGGGTCCGCTCAGCGGCGCGAAGTTGCGGCCCAGGCGCTCGGCGGCGCTTTGTGCAAAGTGCTCGAACAGCAGGGGAATGTCTTCCCGGCGTTCCCGCAGCGGTGGCAGGCGCAGTTGTGCGACGGTCAGGCGATAGGCCAAGTCCTCGCGAAAACGCCCGGCGCGAGCTTCGTCCAGCAGGTCGGGTTTGGTGGCGGCGATGATCCGCAAGTCCACCTTGATGCTTTGATTGGAACCGAGCCGTTCGAGTTTTTGCTCCTGCAACACCCGCAGCAATTTCACCTGCTGGGCCAGCGGCATGCTTTCGATCTCATCGAGAAACAGCGTGCCGCCATTGGCGTATTCCAGCTTGCCGATGCGCTTGCCCTGGGCGCCGGTGAACGCGCCACTTTCATGGCCGAACAGCTCGGCTTCAAACAGCTGCTCGGGAATCGCCGCGCAGTTCAGCGCCACAAACGGCTTCTTCGCCCGGGGGCCGAAATCATGCAGGCAACGGGCGACCAGCTCCTTGCCGCTGCCGGTTTCGCCGCGAATCAACACATTGACCGGCAAGCCGGCCAGGTCCAGGACTTGCCGGCGCAGGTTCTGCAAACCCCGGGACACCCCCAGCAGGCTCGATTCCAGTTGGGCACGGTGATCGGCCTGCTGATGCAAGCGGCGGTTTTCCAGCACCAGCCCGCGCTTGTCCAGCGCCCGGCGCAGGCTGCTGAGCAGGGCTTCGGGGCTGAAGGGTTTTTCGAGGAAGTCGTAGGCGCCGTCGCGCATGGCCTCGACGGCCATCGGCACATCGCCGTGGCCGGTGAGCAGAATCACCGGCAGGTCGGCGTCACGCCGCTGCACTTCAGCCAGCAACTCCAGGCCGCTGAGGCCGGGCATGCGCACGTCACTCAGGATCACCCCGGGAAAGTCCCGGGGCAATTGCGCCAGGCATTCCTCGGCGCGGCTGAACAACTGCACCTCAAAGCCGGACAGGCTCAGCCATTGCTCGACGGCCGTGCGAATGCTGGCTTCGTCGTCGACCACAATCACCGCATTCAACATAGGTCTGGTGTCTCCAGCGCGATGGGCAAGGTTAGGGTAAAGATCGCCCCGTCACCTTGATTGCGGGCGCTCAGGCGCCCGCCAAGTTCGTGGACGATAGCGTACGACACGGCGAGCCCCAAGCCGAGCCCGTCGCCTACCGGCTTGGTGGTGAAGAACGGGTCGAACACGCTGTTGAGGTTTTCCTCGGCGATCCCGCCGCCGCTGTCGCTGACGGTCAGGTGCCATAGCTGCTGATCGGCGTGCAGACGGATCTCCAGGCGCTTGCGTGGCTTGTCGGCCATGGCGTCGAGGGCGTTACGCAGCAGGTTGATCAGCACCTGTTCGAGGCGGATCGCGTCGCCGCGTACCCAGGCCGGGCGGGTCAGGTCCAGTACGGTGCCGATGGCTTCGTCCCGCAGGCGCGCATCGAGCAAGTGCAGGGATTGGTCCACCACCGTCGCCAGGTCGAGGCGTTCGCGCAGGCCGCTGGGGCTCTTGCGGGCGAAGGTCTTGAGGTGGCCGGTGAGCGCGGCCATGCGTGTGAGCATGTCGTCCAGCGGGGTCAGGGCCTGGTAGGCGTCGTCCACCCGGCCATGGTCCAGCAGCAGCCGCAGAGTCGCCAACTGCATGCGCTGGGCGGTCAATGGCTGGTTGATTTCGTGAGCGAGGGCGGCAGACATCTGCCCCAGCGCTGCCAGTTTGGCGGATTGCACCAGGCCATCCTGGGCGGTGCGCAGGGCGCGGGTGCGTTCTTCCACCAGTTGTTCAAGTTCTTCGCGGCTGCGCTGGCGCAAGCGGGCGAGGCGCCAGCGCTGGGTCAGGAACAGCACCAGGAACACCAACGCCAGCCACGAGCCGGCGGCGGCGAGGCCGGCGTTGCGTTGGTCTTCAAAGGCCACCTGTGGTTTGCGCAACAGGTGCAAGGTCCAGCCTTCGGCCTTCAGCGGCAGGGACTCCCAAATGTAATTGGCCTTGCCATCGGGGCCGTCGACGCGCATCAGGTGGCTGTTTTCGTCAAAGCGCTGCAAGGCTTCGGTGTCCAGCGGCAGCAATTGTTTCTTGTCGTATTGGCGGGTGGCCTTGAGTTCGGCGTGGTCGCTGTCCGACAACGGACGCAGCGCGCGGTAGCGCCAGCCCGGCTGATTGGCGATAAACACAATGCCCCGGGCATCGCTGACCAGCAGCAAGTCATTGCCCTGAGCCCACTCGCGCTCCAGTTCCGGGAACTCCAGCTTGACCACCATGGCACCGAGGAACTGTTCGTTCTCGCCGACCACCGCGCTGGAGAGGAAATACCCCGGAATCCCGGTGGTCACCCCCACCGCATAAAACCGCCCGGTGCCCTGGCTCAGGGTCTGGCTGAAGTACGGGCGAAACGCGTAGTTGTGCCCCACATAACTGCTGGGCAGGTTCCAGTTGCTGGCGGCCACGGCCAGGCCGTTGCGGTCCATCAGTTCCAGGGTGGAAGACTGGGCGGCACCGTTGATGCGCTCCAGCTTGCGGTTGAGCAAATCCTGGGTGGCGGTGTCCAGCGGGCCCTTCAGGGCGCTGATCATTTCCGAGTCCAGGGCCAGCACGGCGGGCAGGGCGCGGTAGCGTTCGATCAGGGTGTGCAGGGAGTTGCCATAAAGCATGAGCTGCTGATTGGCGCGGGCGGCGTCATCCACCAGGGCCAGGCGTTCGGCGTGGCGGGTAGCCAGGGCGGCAGCCAGTACCGCGCCGGCGATGATCAGCAAGGAGTAGAAGGTCAAACGCAGCGGACGGGGAATCGCAATCATACGAAGATGAACAGTGCAATTAGGGGCGAGCACCATAGCACGCAGCGCATGGCTTGTTGCGAGGGGAGGGATTGTCTTGTGGCGAGGGGGCTTGTCCCCCGTTGGAGTGCGCAGCGCTCCCGCTTTTTTCGGGGCCGCTGCGCAGCCCAACGGGGGACAAGCCCCCTCGCCACAAGGTCATTTATCCCGCAGGGGAAATGCTTACTGCACTTCTACCGCCAGGCTTTCACTGATCTTTTTCTGCCAGATGGCAGGACCGGTGATGTGTACCGACTCGCCCTTGCTATCAACGGCAACGGTGACCGGCATGTCTTTCACGTCGAACTCGTAGATCGCTTCCATGCCCAGCTCGGCGAACGCCACGACGCGGGATTTCTTGATGGCCTGGGCCACCAGGTAAGCCGCGCCGCCCACTGCCATCAGGTAAACCGCCTTGTGGTCCTTGATCGCTTCGATAGCGGTCGGGCCGCGCTCGGATTTGCCGATCATGCCCAACAGGCCGGTTTGCTCGAGGATCTGGCGGGTGAACTTGTCCATCCGCGTGGCGGTGGTCGGACCGGCAGGCCCCACCACTTCTTCGCGCACCGGATCAACCGGGCCGACGTAGTAGATGAAGCGACCCTTGAGGTCCACCGGCAGGGTTTCGCCCTTGTTCAGCATCTCGACCATGCGCTTGTGCGCGGCGTCGCGACCGGTGAGCATCTTGCCGTTGAGCAACACGGTTTCGCCCGGCTTCCAGCTCTGCACGTCTTCCGGGGTCAGGGTGTCGAGGTTGACGCGACGGGCCGACGGGCCGGCTTCCCAGACGATTTCCGGGTAGGCGTCCAGCGGTGGCGCTTCGAGCGATGCAGGGCCCGAGCCGTCGAGCACGAAGTGCGCGTGACGGGTGGCGGCGCAGTTGGGGATCATGCACACCGGCAGCGAGGCCGCGTGGGTCGGGTAGTCCATGATTTTCACGTCGAGCACGGTGGTCAGGCCACCCAGGCCCTGGGCGCCGATGCCCAGTTGGTTGACCTTCTCGAACAGCTCCAGGCGCATCTCTTCGATACGGTTGGACGGGCCGCGCTTCTTCAGCTCGTGGATGTCGATGGACTCCATCAACACTTCCTTGGCCATTACCGCGGCTTTCTCGGCGGTGCCGCCGATGCCGATGCCAAGCATGCCCGGTGGGCACCAGCCGGCGCCCATGGTCGGAACGGTCTTGAGCACCCAGTCGACGATCGAGTCGGACGGGTTGAGCATGGCCATTTTCGACTTGTTCTCGGAACCACCGCCCTTGGCGGCCACGTCCACTTCCACGGTGTTACCCGGGACGATGGAGTAGTGGATCACGGCAGGGGTGTTGTCCTTGGTGTTTTTACGCGCACCGGCCGGGTCGGCGAGGATCGAAGCCCGCAGGACGTTTTCCGGCAGGTTGTAGGCCTGGCGCACGCCTTGGTTGATCATGTCGTCCAGGCTCATGGTGGCGCCATCCCAGCGCACGTCCATGCCTACACGTACAAATACGGTGACAATCCCGGTGTCCTGGCAGATCGGGCGGTGGCCGGTGGCACACATGCGCGAGTTGATCAGGATCTGAGCCATGGAGTCACGGGCCGCTGGCGATTCTTCGCGCAGGTAGGCCTCGTGCATCGCCTGGATGAAGTCAACGGGATGGTAGTAGGAAATGAATTGCAGGGCGTCGGCAACGCTCTGAATCAGGTCGTCTTGCTTGATCACGGTCATGAGTCGCGCTCCTCTATAAGGGAACATTCAATAAAGGTGGCGTCAGTGTTGCATCGGTCGGCTGAAGCCACCTTTCCAAGGCACGCCAAAGTGGTGCAGGCGCGACGCTAAAAAGGCGCGGCAGTATAACCCGCCACGGTGGCCGATACACCCGACTATGGTCAAACTCTACCGGGCGTGATTCCCTGTAGACGCCTTTTTGATCCGAGACCCTTGATGCCTGAACTTCACGTCGGTGAACGCCACTGGTCGGTAGCCGCCGGCAGCAACCTGCTGGATGCCCTGAACCAGGCGGGCGTGGCCGTGCCTTATAGTTGCCGCGCCGGCAGCTGCCATGCCTGCCTGGTGCGTTGCCAGGGGGATATCCAGGACAACCAGCCGGATGCCCTGAGCCCGGCGCAGCGCCAGGATGGCTGGCGCCTGGCGTGCCAGTGCCAGGTCGCAGGTGACTTGCAGGTCGAAGCCTTCGACCCGCTGCGTGACGGGTTGCCGGCGACGGTGTTGAGCGTCGATTGGTTGACCCCGAGTGTACTGCGCTTGCGGCTGCAACCCGAACGCGGCTTGCGCTACCGGGCGGGGCAGCATCTGGTGTTGTGGGCCGGCAGCGTTGCGCGGCCTTATTCATTGGCCAGCCTGCCCCAGGAAGATCCGTTTCTCGAATTTCACATTGATTGCCGCCTGCCCGGCGAATTCAGCGACGCCGCCCGCCAATTCAAGGCCGGTGACAGCCTGCGCCTGGGCGAATTGCGGGGCGGCGCCTTGCAGTACGACCCCGACTGGCAATCGCGGCCGCTCTGGCTGCTGGCCTCGGGCACCGGACTCGGCCCGCTATGGGGCGTGTTGCGCGAGGCCTTGCGCCAGGATCACCAGGGCGCCATCCGGGTCATTCACCTGGCCCATGACGCGGGCGGTCATTACCTCGCCGGGCCATTGGCCCAGCTGGCTGGTGCGCATCCGAACGTGACCGTTGAGCTATGGACAGCGGCTGAGGTGACGCAGGCGTTGGCGCAACTGCGGCTTGTTTCCCGGCAAACTCTGGCTTTACTCTGCGGGCACCCGGCCAGTGTCGAGGCCTTTTCCAAGCGCCTGTTCCTGGCCGGACTGCCGCGCAATCAACTGCTGGCCGATGTGTTCCTGCCCCGTGGTTGAGCGCTGAATTTCCCAGCCGCGAGATTTGTCATGACCGATGCCATCCTGCAGCAACGCGAACGCGGGTTGCTGATTTTGCAGCTCAATCGCCCGGACAAGAAAAATGCCCTGACCCGCGCCATGTACAGCCAATTGGCCGAGGCGCTGGAGCAGGCGGATGCCGATACCAGCGTGAATGCCGTGCTGATCCAGGGCAGCAGCGAGTGCTTCACCGCCGGTAACGATATTGGCGACTTCCTCGAACAACCGCCGGCGGATCTCGACAGCCCTGTCTTCAATTTCATGCGCAGCTTGCTCAACTGCCGCAAGCCGGTGATTGCGGCGGTGGCGGGCGTGGCGGTGGGAATTGGCACGACGCTGCTGCTGCATTGTGACCTGGTGTATGTCAGCCGGGATGCACGGTTGCGCATGCCGTTCGTCAACCTGGGGCTGTGTCCGGAGTTTGGGTCCAGCTTGATCCTCCCGCGATTGCTGGGGCATGCCAAGGCGGCGGAGTTGCTGCTGCTGGGTGAAGGGTTTACCGGCGAACAGGCTGCCGCCTGGGGCATTGCCACCGAGGCATTGGGCAGCGGTGAATCGGCCCTGGCCAAGGCACGGGAAATTGCTGGACGGTTTGAGACCCTGGCGCCGGGCGCGGTGCAGGTCAGCAAGCATCTGATGAAAAGCGTTGATCGCGAGCAGTTGCGCAAGGTGATCGAGGAGGAGGGGGCGTTGTTTACCCAGAGGTTGAAGTCGCCGGAGGCGATTGCGGCGTTGTCGGGGTTTATCACTCGGAGATGAATGAGCGTTGACTGGTCGGCCTATTCGCGAGCAAGCCCGCTCCCACATTCGACCGTGTTTCTTGAGGATGTACGCGATCAAATGTGGGAGCGGGCTTGCTCGCGAATAGGCCAGTAAAGCCAACACACAAGCCAATTTGCAATGCAAAAAGCCCCGCCATTCACATGGCGGGGCTTTTGTTTTTCAGCGAGCGGTCACTCAGACCATTGGGTCGCCAACGTGCAGGATCTTCATGCCGTTGGTGCCGCCGATGGTGTGGTAGCTGTCGCCCTTGGTCAGGATGACCCAGTCGCCTTTCTCCACGACGCCGCGCTTGAGCAACTCGTCGATCGCGGCCTGGCTGACTTGCTCAGGCGGCAGCGATGCCGGGTCGAACGGTACGGTGTAGACGCCGCGGAACATGGCCGCACGGGCCTGGGTTTCGCGGTGCGGGGAGAACGCGTAGATCGGGATCGAGGAACGGATGCGCGACATGATCAACGGCGTGTAGCCACTTTCGGTCAGGGCGATGATCGCTTTCACACCCGGGAAGTGGTTGGCGGTGTACATGGCCGCCAGGGCGATGCTCTGGTCGCAGCTTTCGAAGACCTTGCCGATACGGTGGCTGGAGGTCTTGCTGGTCGGGTGCTTTTCAGCGCCGACGCAGATGCGTGCCATGGCCTGCACGGCTTCCAGCGGGTACGGGCCAGCCGCACTTTCAGCCGAAAGCATCACGGCGTCGGTGTAGTCGAGCACGGCGTTGGCCACGTCGGACACTTCGGCACGGGTTGGCATCGGGTTCTGGATCATCGACTCCATCATCTGGGTCGCAACGATCACCGCCTTGTTGTGGCGACGTGCGTGCAGGATGATTTTCTTCTGGATACCGATCAGCTCGGCGTCACCGATTTCCACACCCAGGTCGCCACGGGCAACCATCACGGCGTCGGAAGCCTTGATCAGGCCGTCGAGGGTTTCATCGTCGGCTACGGCTTCGGCGCGTTCGATCTTCGCCACCAGCCAGGCAGTGCCGCCGGCTTCGTCGCGCAGTTTACGGGCGTATTCCATGTCGGCGGCGTCGCGCGGGAAGGATACCGCGAGGTAGTCCACTTCCATTTCGGCGGCGAGCTTGATGTCGGCCTTGTCTTTTTCAGTCAGGGCCGGGGCAGTCAGGCCACCGCCGCGACGGTTGATGCCTTTGTGGTCCGACAGCGGGCCGCCGATGATCACGGTGCAATTCAGTTCGGTCGGGGTGGCGGTGTCGACGCGCATTACCACACGGCCGTCGTCCAGCAGCAGTTCGTCGCCCACGCCGCAGTCTTTCACCAGGTCCGGGTAGTCGATACCCACGACTTGCTGGTTGCCTTCGGTCAGTGGATGGCTGGTGGAGAAGGTGAACTGGTCACCGATCTTCAGCTCGATCCGCTTGTTGGCGAATTTGGCGATACGGATTTTCGGGCCTTGCAGGTCACCCAGCAACGCCACGAAGCGGCCATGCTTGGCGGCCAGGTCACGCACCAGCTTGGCGCGAGCCTTGTGCTCGTCCGGGGTGCCGTGGGAGAAGTTCAGACGGGCAACGTCCAGGCCAGCCAGAATCAGCTGTTCGAGGACTTCCGGCGAGTTACTGGCCGGGCCAAGGGTGGCGACGATTTTGGTACGACGGACGGACATGCACGGACTCCTGAGTTCAAGCGCTGGGGAAGGCTACTATGCTCTTTGGTTGTAGTCATTGTTCGTTTGCACTACTTATCGATGATTCGCTTGTTTTCACTCTGCATGAACAGATGAACAACCTTGAAGATTTTCGATGAAGGGTCGATACACTGCACAAGACAGGAGAACCCCCATGCGAATCGTGATCATTGCTGCCCTGGCCGTCAGTGTTGTCGGCTGCACCCGTTGGTCGATGGACCATCATTTGAACAATGCGTACCGCGCCTACGGTGTGGGCGATTGCCAGCGGGTCACCCTTGAGTTGTCCCAGGTCGACCGTGAAAGCCGTTCCCGGCGCTACGTGCAACCGGAAGTCTCGATGTTGCGCGGGCAGTGCCTGGAGCGCGAGAAGCTGTTTGTCGATGCGGCGCAAACCTATCAGTTCATCATCAGCCAGTACCCGGCGAGCGAGTACGCATTCCGTGCCCGTGCCCGTTTGGATACCCTGCAGCAACTGGGGCATTACCCCGGCGCGAGCGTTGCCCAGCCGCGGCCGGCGTCGTTGTGATGATATTTGTCATGCCATAGCTGGCTCGTTGCCAGTCTTGGGCTAATCTTTGAATGTCAGTTTGTATAAGTTTCTATTCAAACGGATGGCGTTCCCGGATTTGGCAGCTGTAAAAGTGGCA
Source organism: Pseudomonas sp. IPO3774 (assembly GCF_013386835.1). Classification (NCBI taxonomy): domain Bacteria; kingdom Pseudomonadati; phylum Pseudomonadota; class Gammaproteobacteria; order Pseudomonadales; family Pseudomonadaceae; genus Pseudomonas; species Pseudomonas sp. IPO3774. The sequence continues at coordinate 56,263 of NZ_JACAQY010000001.1, read as the reverse complement.
ACGCGTTTGCGGTTGTCGCACCGATATCCGGGGAGAGCGGGCCTTCAGGCTCGTTTCGAATCACTGGAGCGGCCACAATCATGGCCATTGGATGGCGACCTCATCATGTTTACTCCCCGACGGATCGAGCGACATCAGTTACCTTGCTTCCTTCAAGTGTTCAATCGCCTGACGGACAAGCCAATCGGCTATCTGGGCAATGTTTCCGAGCAGGGCCTGATGTTGATCAGCCAGTTACCCATGATGGTCGATGTGGAGTTCGAGCTGCGCTTGAAGATCCCCGGGCCTGAGGGTGAGGTGCAGGCGGTAGACCTCACGGCCACCTGCCTGTGGTGTCATGAGGATATAAACCCCCAGCATTACGATTCCGGGTTCAGCATATCCCAGGCCCCTGCCGAATATGGGGAGGTGATCAGCGCGCTGCTGGATTACTTCAGCTTTGATCCGTTGCAGGCCTCTGCCTAGGTGCTGCATCCGGCGTTCATAGCGCGCCGGCTTTTTTCCAGCCCAGGTAGCGGGTCACCAGGGCGGCACCCAGGTCCGAAGGCAGTGTGTCCAGTACCGACAGCCCGTGGGCGTTCAAGCGGTCGTGGAGCTCGTCCCGGGTATTGAGATAGTTGATCGTGCCGCAGTAGGCCAGGGCTTCGGGCAGGGTTTGCACGGGAGCCTGGCGTAACTGGTCAAGGACCTCCTCCCGCAGGCTTGCGACCATTACCCGGTGCTGGCGGCTGATGCGCTTTACGGCGCTGAGTAACTCTTCATCTTCCTCATCCCGCAAATTGGTCACTACGATCACCAGCGAGCGACGTTTCTGCCGGGCCAGCAGTTGGCTGGCGGCCGCCTGGTAATCGGCCGTACGCCGGGACGTGTCCAGGTCATACACCGCATTCAGCAACAGGTTGAGCTGGCCACTGCCCTTGACCGGCGCCAGGTAGCGCGGCTGGTCGCAGGCAAAGGTGCACAGCCCTACGGCATCGCCCTGGCGCAAGGCTACATAACTGAGCAGCAGGCAGGCGTTGAGCGCGTGGTCGAAGTGCGACAGTTCGGCGTCCTGGCTGCGCATACGGCGGCCACAATCGAGCATGAACATGATCTGCTGGTCGCGCTCGTCCTGGTACTCCCTGGCAATGGGCGTGCGTTGCCGGGCGGTGGCTTTCCAGTCGATCTGGCGCAGGCTGTCACCTTCGCGAAACTCACGCAGCTGGTGAAACTCCAGGCCCAGCCCACGCCGTTGCCGCTGGCGTACGCCCAGCTGGTTGAGCCAGTTGTCCACCGCCAGCAACTGCGCGCCATACAGGCGTGCGAAGTCCGGGTAGACCCGGGTGGCGTCGCTGACGTCGATCAGGCGCCGGGCCAACCATAGCCCCAGGGCGCTGGGCAGATGCACTTCACAGCGGGTAAAGCTGAAATGCCCGCGCCTTTGGGGCCTTAGCCGATAACCCAGTTCACTGTGCTCGCCGGGCCGCAGTTCGATGGACTGCGGCAGGTCCTCCACCGCCAGGCCGTCAGGCACATGATCGAATACCTGGACCGCCAACGGCTGGGGATAATCGTGCTCCAGGGTTACCCGCACTTCCCCCCAGCGCCCCAGTGCCAGGCTGCCGGGCATCTGCCGTCGCACGCGCGGGGACGGCCGGCGGCGCAGGCGGCTGGCATCCAGCAGGGCCAGCAGCAACAGGGCCAGCAGCAGGCCCCACGTCACTGAGTGCAGGGCGTCTGGCACCTTGACCTGTAGCGCCACCAGTGCGCCGAGCAGGATACTCAGGCCCAGCAGTACACCGAGCCAGGTCAACAGCAGGCGGGTTGGTCTCATGGGCGTCTCATTGGCGTGGCGCCGGGACTTGGTCCAGCAATTGCCGGAGCACCTGGTCGACTTCCAACCCGTCGATATCCAGCTCCGGGGCAATACGCACCCGATGGCGCAACACTGCCAGGGCGCAGCCCTTGATGTCGTCCGGGGTCACGAACTCGCCCCCGCGCAGCAAGGCCCGCGCCCGTGCACCGCGAACCAGGGCGATGGAGGCCCGGGGCCCGGCGCCGATGGTCAGGCCCGGCCAACTGCGCGTAGTGCGGGCCAGGCGCACGGCGTAGTCGAGCACCTGCTCATCCAGCGCCAACTCGCTGGCAATCTGTTGCAACAGCAGCACGTCTTCGGCTTGCAGCACCGTGCGCAGCGGCTGTACGTCGAGCATGTCGGCTCGGGACGAGCGGGTGACTTCGCGCACCATGTCCAGTTCCTGCTGTGCCTCGGGATAGTCCATGCGCACCTTGAGCATGAAACGGTCCAGTTCGGCTTCGGGCAACGGGTAAGTACCTTCCTGCTCGATGGGGTTCTGGGTGGCCAGTACCATGAACGGCTGGCCGATGGGCAGCGCCTCGCCTTCAAGGGTTACCTGGCGTTCCTGCATGGCTTCCAGCAACGCTGCCTGGGTTTTCGCCGGGGCACGGTTGATCTCGTCAGCCAACAGCAGGTTGGTGAACAACGGTCCCTTGCGCAGCTTGAACTGTTCGGTATGCAGGTCGTATACGGCATGGCCGGTCACGTCGCTGGGCATCAGGTCCGGGGTGAACTGGATGCGTGCGAACTCGCCTCCAAAACAGCGTGCCAGCGCGCGTACCAGCAAGGTCTTGCCCAGGCCGGGAACCCCTTCAAGCAACACATGGCCGCCCGCGATCAACGCCGTGAGCACGTCATCGATCACCGGGTCCTGACCGATAACCGCCTTGCGCAGTTCGACGCGCAAGGCCTGGGCCAGTTGGCTGGCGCGCTGAATCGGGTCAGTGGCGGGAAATTCGCTCATAGGGCATTCCTGAGGTTTTGCAGGCAGGCCACCTGGCGGCTGAAATCGGCGCTGGAGAGCCGTTTCGTCGCAGGTGGGCCAAGGGCCTGGCTGATAACAAGGGAGGGTTGGCGGGTCAGGCGTTCAAGCACCCGCAATTGTTCGGCTGTATCGAGGTGTTCGAACCCGGGATGACGGCGCCGAGCGGTGCGCTGGATGTCGCGCTGCAAAGCTTGCAGCAAGCTGTCTTGCCCGCTGCGGCGCAACAGGAAGTCGGCACTGGCGTTCAAGTGTTCCTGCAATTGCCGCCGTGCCTTGGGCGCCGGTTGCCGGATCGGACCCTGGCGCAGGCTGGCGTGCCAGAGGCCCAGGGCGATCAGTGCGGCAAGTGCCACCAGTGCCTGGGGGAAGTAGCGCAACAACAGGCTGAACAGGTCCTCGACATCAGTGTTGAACAGCAGTGTGACCTGGGTGCCCTGGCTCAGGTACCAGAGCAGCCACGCGTTATCGTGCAGGCCGATGCCGGGGTTTTTCCACAGGTCGCTGTCGGTGACCACGGTCACACGCCCTTGCCCGAGGTTGACCTGCATCAGGTGCGTCGACCGGGCGCTGTTGGCCGAGAATTGTGCCAGGTGCCTGGGGTCGGTGAGGTTGAAGTCGGTGTCGAAGCTGAAATAGGCCGGCGCTGTTTCGTTGTCCACATAGAGTTTGGTCAGGTCCGGCGTTTTCTTTTTACGCGCGGGTGCCGGAGCGTCGAATTCTTCACTGAAGGATTGGTGTATCTGCACACGATCCAGCAACAGGTCGCCACTTTCACCGGTGTCCTCATCCCACAGCGCTTCGGCTACCAGCAGCAGATGGCCGCCAGCCCGGGTCCACTGCAGCAATTGCTCGACCTGCGGCGGGCTCATGTTGCTGCGCTCGCCCAGCAACAGCAGGCTGTTGCCCTTGGGCGAAAGGCTGGCCAGCCGTTCGAGGCTGTTGGCATGTTCCACCACCAGGCCCTGCCGGCGCAGAAAGTGTTCAGCTGCCAGGTAGGGGTTGGCCAGGGCTTCGGGTGAAGGGCCGCGATCGACCACTTCCTGATAAGGAATCGCCTTGTGCCAGGCATAAAAACCGCCTGCTGCCAGCAAGCCCGCGACCAGCAGCCCGACCCACAGCAACGGCCGGTTCATTGCGCCGCTCCCGAACCGAACAGGGTTCGCCAATCGCTGCATAGCTGTTGTTGCACCAAGGCAGGCGGCAGGCGATGGCCATAGGCAAGGTTTTGCCAGTAACGGGTCAGCTCACCGCTGAATGCCAGCAGCTGCGGTTGTTGCAGTTGGCGGATACGTTCCAGGACTTCACCTTCCGTGTCGGCACTTTTCAGCGGCAGGTTGAAGTCGTGCAGCAAGCGGCTGAGCAACCCACGGTAGAGCAGGCCGAGGGCTTCCCGGGGCTGTGTTGCCCACAGCTGTTCGGCGGCGTCTGCGATGTCTTCGGGCAAGGTGTCAGCCCCCAGTTCAAGGCCGAACAGCTGCGAAGGCACGGGTTTGGCAGCCTTGGGTTTGCGCGGGCTGCGGCGGCTGACAAAGGCATGCAGCCAGTCGCGGTAGCGCCAGATCACCAGTGCCAGGCCACCTGCCAGCAATCCCCAGAGCAGTACTTCAAGGCCCTTGGCGATGTGCTTGAACGAATCACTGTTGAGGTTTTTCAGCAATGCTTCCAGCCAGGCTGGCAGCTTGGCATCACCTGCCGCTTTGTTTTTGTCGGCTGCTTTATCCTCGCCGAAGCGGTAGCGAGTGAGCGTTTCCGGGTTCTTGAACGGTGGCTGCTCCAACAGCGTCTTGATCGAGTGACTGGCCGATTGTGTAGTCAGCGGCGTTTGGGGAACCGGTTCATCAGCCCATGCCGATGGGATCGGCGGAATCAGCGTCAGCCCGGCCACCAGCAACAGCAGCGACGCCACACCGCTCAGGCGCTGGCGCATTCGGCGGAACACCAGTTCCAGGTCCCAGGCTTCCAGCACCGTGCGGCGGTTCAGGTAAAGGCTGAAGCCACAGGCGACATAGATCGGCTCCCAGAACACCAGGATCAAGGCGTAGAACATGTTGGTCAGGTGCTCCAGCCAACGCCAGTCGTGGCCGGCGGTGAGCGCCAGTTGCTGCCAATCCCAGTCGCGTTCGACCTCTTGCGGCAGGAAGAAATAGAACACGGCCATCAACCCGAACCACAGGGCGATTTCCAGGTGCACCCCGATCAGGGTCAGCCAGCGCGCGGCGCCTGCGTTGCGCTGCTGCAACACCCCGAGACGTTGTTGGCGCGCCTGGCCTTGCAGCCCTTCGAGCTGGACCACCGGCATCTCGAAGCTACGGCTGAGGCTGAAGCGCCGCCAGGTCAGGCTGGCCAGCAGTTGGCCCTTGAGCAGCCGCGGCGATTGGCGCAGCGCTTGTTTCAGGCTGGGTGTTTCGCCGAACAGGGCCTTGGACAGGATATACAGTGGCAGGCGGTCGAATGCCGGTTTCAACCACCAGAACAGCAACAGCGCGGTGGTGGGGTGATTCCACAGCAGCACGCTGAACAGGGCGAAGACCGGCAAGGTCACGATGGCCCAACTGCTCATCAACAGCAGCCGGTGTTCCCGGGCCAGCAGGATGCCGAGGTCCATGGCCTCCCAGGAGGTACGCGGGCGGATCACGACGCTGGCATCACTCAGGCGCATGGCGATTCCGTCCGGCAAACAGCAGGTAGGCCGCCATCAGCAACCACAGGGCGGTGCCGACCAGGTACTTGACCCACGGCGCCACGGCATTGGTGGACGACCAGTACGCCTCGATAAACGCGGCGATCAGCAGGAACACCATCACACCACAAATCATTTGCACACTTTTGCGCGCGGCCAGGCGCAGGGATTCGCCTCTGGTGAGGGGCCCCGGTGCAATCAGCGCCCAGCCCAGTTGCAGGCCAGCCGCGCCAGCCAGGGCAATTGCGCTGAGCTCGAAGGCGCCATGGCCGATGACAAATGACCAGAACGTTTGCCCGTAGCCGATTTGCGTCAGGTGCCCGGCAACGGCGCCAATGATCAGGCCATTGAAGAACAGGAAAAATACGCTGCCCAGGCCGAACAGCAACCCGGCGGCAAAGGTCTGGAACGCGATACCGATGTTGTGCATCACGTAGTAGCCGAACATCATCCAGTCTTCGCTGGAAGCGCGCTCGGCTGCCCGGCCCAGGCGGCTGGCATCGGGGTTGTACATGGACTGCATCTCGGCCACCTGCCGAGGGCTGACGATGCTGTAGATCAAGTCCGGAAACAGGTACACCAGCAAGGCAATGCCGAGCAGGCTGCCAAAGAACAGCAGGCCGGCAGCCAGCACAAATGGCCATTGCGCGCGAACCAGCCTGGGGAAATCGGCCAGCAGGAAGCTCAGCACGTTTGCCCCCATCCGGCTGCGATGACGATACAACTGTTGATGGCCGCGCAAGGCAAGCTGCTGCAACGGGTCCACCAGGTAGCTGCTGTAGCCGCGCTCCTGGGCCAGGGCCAGGTGCTGGCACAACTGCCGGTATTGATGAGGGAAGTCGACGAAGTCGGCGCCTTTGGCTTTGCCTTTCTCCAATTGCGTCAATTGCTCGGCAAAGGCTTGCCATTGTGGCTGATGGCGGCTTTCGAAAAGACTCTGTTTCATGCTGGCCCCAACAATCCGCGGGCCACACCGTTGAGTTCTGCCACGGCGCGGGCAGGGGAGACCTGCAGGGGCGTGGCCAGGATAGCGGCCAGTTCGTTGACCCGTTCGGCCGACAGTTCGCCCTGGCGTTCGGCGAAGCTGAGAATCGCCCGTTGTTCGTTCAGCTCAAGGGCGAACGGCAGGCGCAGCGCCGGGGCCTGGGGCACTTGCGGGCGGGAAAGCGGTTGTTCGCGGTAGATCACCAGGGTCCCGGCCGCCAGGTCGCCCAGGCGCTTGAAGTTGGGGTGTTGCAGGCAACTGATGGCGCCGAGGAAATAGCCGAAGGGCAGCATGTCGACAAAACGCAGCAGGTTACGGATCAGCGAGGCGGACCAGCCGATGGGCGTGCCGTCGTCCTGTACCACCCGCAGGCCCATGACCTGCTTGCCGGGCGAGCAGCCCTGGTTGAGCACTTCGAAAAGCACCATGTACCACCAACTGACGAGGAACAGCAGCAGCGAACCCAGGCCAATGCCCAGGTTGCCGAGAAAGGCCAATGCGATAAACAGGATGCCGAGAATCAGGCCGCGCAAACCCAGGTCGAAGGCAAAGGCCAGTGAGCGTACCAGCAGGCCGGCCGGGCGCAGGGGCAGGTCGATACCCTCCGGGGTCTCGATCTGGTAGCGGGTATCCAGTGGCGCAGGTGGCATCGCGGTCCTTGGCAGTGCGGCGCTGGCGCCTGAGCGGCAGCGGCGGGGTTGGAAAGACCGATGCTAGCAGTGTCGACGGTGGAAGCAACCACTCAACGATTTACTGAATGTTTGTACAGGGAACACAGCGCTGGCCCCCGATGCCTGCAAGCGCCTAGACTTTGCCGGTCTTCAGCACAGGAATAGCCCGTGACCACCATTTTCTGGTACGACTATGAAACCACCGGCATCAATCCGCGTACCGACCGCCCGCTGCAGGTAGCCGGTATTCGCACCGACCTCGAGCTTAACGAGGTCGGGCCGCCGGTCAATCTCTACTGCCACCCCAGCGACGATATCCTGCCGCATCCGGCAGCGTGCGCGATCACTGGCATCACTCCCGGCGTGCTGGCGGAAAAAGGCCTGGCCGAAGCCGACTTCATGACCCGGGTGCACGCCGAGCTGGCCACCCCGGGCACTTGCGGGGCCGGCTACAACACCTTGCGTTTTGACGATGAGATGACGCGCTACAGCTTGTACCGCAATTTCTTCGATCCCTATGCCCGGGAATGGCAGGGCGGCAACAGCCGCTGGGACCTGATCGACGTGGTGCGCACTGCCTACGCCCTGCGCCCTGACGGGATCGTCTGGCCGGAACAGGACGGGCGCGTCACCCTCAAGCTTGAGCGGTTGACGGCCGCCAACGGCATCGACCACGGCCAGGCCCACGACGCCTTGTCCGATGTGCGCGCCACCATCGCCCTGGCCCGGTTGATCCGCGAGAAGCAACCCAAGCTCTATGACTGGCTGTTTCAACTGCGTAGCAAACAACGGGTCATGGACCAGGTGCGGTTGTTGCAGCCGATGGTGCATATTTCCGGTCGTTTTTCTGCCGAGCGTCATTACCTGGGGGTGGTGCTGCCGCTGGCGTGGCACCCGCGCAATCGCAATGCATTGATCGTCTGCGACCTGGGGCTCGATCCGCAAGGGCTGTTGGACGAGGACGCCGATACCTTGCGCCGGCGCTTATATACCCGCCGCGACGAACTGGCCGAAGGTGAATTGCCGGTACCGCTCAAGTTGCTGCACATCAATCGTTGCCCGGTGGTCGCACCGTTGAGCGTGCTTCGGCCGCAAGACCGCGAGCGTTTGCAGCTGGATATGGATGAGTGTGATGCGCGGGCCCTGCGGCTAAGCGACGCACAGGAACTATGGCGCGATAAACTGGCGGCGATTTACGCCGAGGAAGATTTTGCGCCAAGCGCCGATCCCGAGCAGCAGCTATACGATGGTTTTATCGGGGATCGTGATCGACGTTTATGTGAGCAAGTGAGAGTCGCCGAGCCGGCGCAACTAGCGCGCCAGCAATGGCCTTTCGATGATGAACGTTTGCCTGAATTATTATTTCGCTATCGTGCACGCAACTTTCCAGACACCTTGAATAGTGAAGAGCAACAACGCTGGAGAGTTTTCTGTCAGCAACGTTTGTCAGACCCTCAATGGGGCGCGCCAAACACCCTTGAGGGTTTTAAGCAGGCGTGTCTTGAGTTGGCTGTTAGTGCCACACCGTTTCAGCGCCAGGTGCTTGATGAATGGCAGGAGTATGTTGATGCCTTAGCGACTCGAATGAGTCGGTAATCAGCTTCCCGGTAAAATACGGACAATAAAAAACGCCAGCAAGCTGGCGTTTTTTATTGCGTTGCGTATCACGCAGCGTCCTGGCGAGGCTTAGCCCAGCAGGGTAGCCCAGCCTTCAACCACGTCGCCGCCCCACTTGGCTTTCCACTCTTTCAGAGTCTTGTGGTTGCCACCTTTGGTTTCAATCACTTCGCCGTTGTGCGGGTTTTTGTATTGTTTAACCTTGCGTGCACGCTTGGTGCCGGTAGCTTTTACGGCGCCACGTGGAGCCTTAACTTTCGAATCCGGATCCAGCAGCGCGATGATGTCACGCAGGGATTTGGAGTATTCGCCCATCAGGGTGCGCAATTTGCCTTCGAATTCCAGCTCGGTTTGCAGTTTGTCGTCTTGGGACAGGTTCTTCAAACGGGCTTGCAGCTCTTTGATAGCTTCTTCGGTGGCGCGATATTCGTTGATCAGGGACATGGGGACTACCTTATGCAGGGCGCTGGGTGAAAGGGGATAGTGGCTCAATAATAGTCAGACAGTTTGCCCAAGTAAACATTTAAGGCCGCATTTATGTAATTTACTTTGGTTGTTTGTGGCAAAAGCGTGGAATTGAGTTAATTAGTAAGGGGGATGGCCTAAAGATACTCTGGTTAAGTCTTGGCTTACTGCCGGAGTCCACGCGTTTGCACACATAATGGGGAAAAACCTTACGCTATTAAGGGGCAGGGTTGACGCAGCCGATCAGAATAAGCGTTGAGGAATACTGCAGTTTTTCTGCGCAATCGCTAGAATGGCGGCCTTTGCGAAGTTCTGGAGTTTCCCCCTAATGCGCACTTTTCGGCTGGTGATTGCTTGCCCGGACCGGGTTGGCATCGTTGCCAAGGTCAGTAACTTTCTGGCTTCCCACAACGGTTGGATCACCGAAGCGAGCCATCACTCGGACAATCTCAGCGGCTGGTTTTTCATGCGTCACGAAATTCGTGCCGATACGCTGCCCTTTGGTCTAGAGGCATTTCGCGAGGCATTTGCGCCGATCGCTGAAGAGTTCTCGATGACCTGGCGCATCACCGACACGGAACAGAAAAAACGCGTGGTCCTGATGGCCAGTCGTGAGTCCCACTGCCTGGCAGACCTGCTGCACCGCTGGCACAGCGATGAACTGGACTGCGAAATCTCCTGCGTGATTTCCAACCATGACGACCTGCGCAGCATGGTCGAGTGGCATGGCATTCCGTACTACCACGTCCCGGTCAACCCGCAGGACAAGGAGCCGGCCTTTGCCGAGGTCTCGCGCCTGGTCAAGCAGCACGATGCGGACGTCGTGGTACTGGCGCGCTACATGCAGATTCTGCCGCCGGAGTTGTGCAGTGAATACGCTGGCAAGGTGATCAATATTCACCACAGCTTCCTGCCATCGTTTGTGGGTGCCAAGCCGTATCACCAGGCATCCCTGCGTGGCGTGAAGCTGATCGGTGCAACGTGCCACTACGTCACCGAAGAGTTGGACGCCGGTCCCATCATCGAGCAGGACGTGGTGCGTGTCAGCCATAGCGACAGCATCGAAGACATGGTCCGTTTTGGCCGTGACGTCGAGAAGATGGTGCTGGCTCGCGGCCTGCGCTATCACCTGGAAGACCGGGTACTGGTGCACGGCAACAAGACTGTCGTGTTCTGATTGAAGTGTTTTGATTGAAGAATGAAGGGCCTGGGCGTTAAATCGCTACAGGCCCTTTTTTTGAGCGCGGGTGAGGACTGGAGCATGAGCGATCCACTGGACAAGGCGACTTCCAAAGCCCCCGCGACGCTGGGAGAGGGTTGTTTGAGTCGATATGACCCGGATGACCTGAGCAGTGAGGACGGCACCGAGTTTCCAGGCGCCGCCGAGTTGTGGGAACAATTGCAGGACACATCCGAATTGCCTGAAGAAAAGGCGTCAGCGGCTGTGCAAGGCAGCCGCTGACCCGGCGGGATCAAATCCGGAAACTACCCACCAGTTGTTTCAAGCGCGCCGCTTGCTGTTCCAGGTCGGAACAGGCCCGCAAGGTTGATTGCAGGTTTTCCACACCTTCCTGATTGAGGGTGTTGATCTCGGTGATGTCCATGTTGATTGACTCCACCACCGAGGTCTGTTCCTCGGTAGCGGTGGCTACCGACTGGTTCATCCCGTCAATTTCGCCTATACGCTGGGTCACGCTGTTCAGACGCTCGCCCGCCAGGTTGGCGATTTCCACACTGTCCTGGCTGTGCCGCTGGCTTTCGCTCATGGTGCTGACCGAATCCCGGGCGCCGACTTGCAGCTCCTCGATCATCTTCTGCACCTGCTGCGCCGACTCCTGGGTGCGGTGCGCCAGGTTGCGCACTTCATCGGCCACCACCGCAAAGCCGCGCCCGGCTTCCCCGGCCCGTGCGGCTTCAATCGCCGCGTTGAGGGCCAGCAGGTTGGTTTGCTGGGAAATGCTGGTGATCACTTCCAGAATCTGCCCGATGTTCACTGTCTTGCTGTTAAGCGCTTCGATATTGGTGCTGGAGGCGCTGATCATCTGCGACAACTGGTTCATCGCCTTGATATTGCGTTCCACCACTTGCTGACCGTCTTCGGCCAAGTGCCGGGCATCGCTGGCCTGGTTGGAGGCCTGTGCGGCGTTGCGGGCGATTTCCTGGGCGGCGGCCCCCAGCTCGTTGATCGCGGCCGCGACGCTGTTGGTCCGGTTGGCCTGCTCGTCGGAATTGACCATCGAGGAATTGGAGGCGCTGACCACCCGCAGGGCCACTTCATTGACCTGCTCGGTGGCCGAGGAAACTTCGCGAATCGAGGTGTGAATCCGCTCCACGAAACGATTGAAAGCGCTGCCAAGCACGCCGAATTCGTCGTGGTTCTGGATGGTCAGGCGGCGGGTCAGGTCGCCTTCACCGTCGGCGATGTCTTCCATGGCGCGGGTCATGACGTGCAGTGGCTGCAGGAGGATGCGAATCAGCATGCCCAGCAGGGCGATGATGATGACCACGGCGATGATCGTGGCGATGATCGCCGAGGTGCGGAACTCACTGAGCATGGCGAAGGATTTGTCTTTATCCACCGACAGGCCGAGGTACCAGTTCACCGAGGGCAGGCCCTTGATCGGGGTAAAGGTGACGATACGTGTCTTGCCGTTTACCTCGACTTCACTGAAGTCGCTGCTGATCCTGGGGGTGTTGTTCGGATAGACGTCGGCCAGGGTTTTCATCACCAGGCCCTTGTCCGGGTGTACCAGCACTTTGCCGTCGGCACTGACCAGGAAGGCATAACCCATGCCGCCGAAGTTCAGGGCACCGATGTTGTCTACCAGGGTTTGCAGGCTCAGGTCGCCGCCCACCACGCCGACACTCTGGCCGGCCTTGGTGCTGGGGGTGGCGATGGAGATGATCAACTGGCCGGTGGCCGCGTCAATGTAGGGTTCGGTCAGGGTTGAGCCGTTGCTGCCCTGCGCGCCCTTGTACCAGGGGCGTACCCGTGGGTCGAAGCCGTCGGGCATCTTGGTATCGGGGCGGATGACGAAGCCGCCCTTGCTGTCGCCAAGGTACGTGGCCATGAACGAGGACGTCAGGGCCTTCTGTTCCAGGAGGCTGGCGACGCTGGTTGAATCCGGGTTGATGGCGATGTTCTGTGCGGCGCTTTCTATCAGCACAATGCGCCCGGTAAGCCAGGTCTGGATGTTGCTGGCAGTGACATCGCCCATTTCATGCAGGTAGTTGTTCAGGTCGTCGCGAATCGCATTACGCTGCAAGTAGTCGTTGTAGAGGGTAAACAACGCAAAGGCGGCAATGACGACAAGAGCGGCGGCAAGCAGGATTTTATGGCTGAAACGCAGATTTTTATTCATGGCTTGTGGGGTCCGCTATGGTCTTAATATCCGATGCACGTCCTTCTGGGACGCGCGGAATGGCTGCGTCAAAAAAAGTGTGATATTTCCATCTGCTCCTGCAGGAATTATCCGGCCTGTTTTTCCAAGACTTTTTGGGTCTCTCGCTTTATCTGTATCGACCATTCAGCGCCAAAGATTAACCATGGGTGACAAAATGCCTGACTCCTCGCAACTCATTATTGGTGCAGATCTTCAGGGCCAGCCGATTGCCCAGTCGATGCGCCTGGCCAACCGCCACGGCCTGATTGCAGGCGCCACCGGCACCGGCAAGACCGTGACCTTGCAGCGCCTGGCGGAAGCTTTCAGCGACGCCGGGGTCGCGGTATTTGCCGCCGATATCAAGGGTGACCTGTGTGGCCTGGGCGCTGCGGCCAACCCTCAGGGCAAGGTCGCCGAGCGCATAGCCGGCATGCCTTTCCTTAATTACACGCCCAAGGCGTATCCGGTGACGTTGTGGGATATCCACGGCCAGTCCGGTCATCCGTTGCGCACCACCATGAGTGAAATGGGCCCGCTGTTGCTCGGCAGCCTGTTGGAGCTCACCGACAGCCAGCAATCGGCCCTCTACGCAGCCTTCAAGGTGGCCGATCGTGAAGGCCTGTTACTGCTGGACCTCAAGGATCTCAAGGCGCTGCTGAACCATTTGCGCTATCACCCGGAGTTGCTCGGGGAAGACGCGGCCCTGATGACCACCGGTTCCAGCCAGGCGCTGTTGCGGCGCCTGGCGGTGCTGGAGCAGCAGGGTGCCGAAGCGTTGTTCGGCGAGCCGGCGCTGCAACTCGAAGACATCCTGCAACCGGCCAGTGACGGCCGCGGGCGTATTCATCTATTGGACGCCAGCCGGTTGGTGCATGAGGCGCCGAAGGTCTACGCGACCTTCCTGCTTTGGCTGTTGGCCGAACTGTTCGAGCAACTGCCGGAACGTGGCGATGCCGACAAGCCGCTGCTGGCGCTGTTTTTCGATGAGGCGCATCTGTTGTTTGCCGACACCCCCAAGGCCCTGCAGGATCGCCTGGAGCAAGTGGTGCGGCTGATTCGCTCGAAAGGCGTCGGTGTGTATTTCGTCACCCAGTCTCCCGGGGACTTGCCGGACACCGTGCTGGCGCAACTCGGCTTGCGCATCCAGCACGGGCTGCGGGCGTTCACCACCAAGGAGCAGAAGTCCCTGCGGGCGGTGGCCGATGGTTTCCGGCCCAATCCGGCATTTGATGCGCTGGCGGTGCTGACCGAGTTGGGTACAGGTGAGGCATTGGTGGGAACCTTGCAGGAAAAGGGGACGCCTGAAGTAGTCCAACGCGTACTGGTAGCACCGCCGCAATCGCGGATCGGGCCACTGAGCGAAGCTGAGCGGGCAGCACTGATTGCCAGTTCGCCATTGCAGGGGCGCTATGACAAGCCGATTGATCGTGAGTCGGCGTACGAAGTGTTGATGGCGCGCAAGGACTTGGGGCCGCAACAGGAGGCGACGCCCGCAGCTGAAGAACCGAGCTTCACCGACAAGGCCGGTGCGTTCCTCGGTACTACGGCAGGCAAGGCACTGAAATCGGCGATGCAACAGGCGGCCAATCAGATGGGCCGGCAGTTGGTGCGCGGGTTACTGGGGTCGTTGTTGGGTGGCAGCAAACGTAAATAACGATGGGATCAAATGTGGGAGCGGGCTTGCTCGCGAAAGCGGTGGATCAGTCAATATATGCAGTGACTGACACGCCACCTTCGCGAGCAAACCCGCTCCCACACTTGGTTCTGCGCCGGTCTCAGGTTTTGGGTTTGGCGTGAGCGGCCAGCCGCTCCAGCGCAGCGCGTAAGTTCGGATCGGTAATCCCGTCTGCGGTGGCCTGAATGGTTTCGGCGGCGATTTCCGACAAATCCATCGTATGCCCCACCGCACCTTGCGGCACGGTCGGCGGTTGCACCTTGAACTGGATGCGCGTCAGGCTGGCGAATTCGTCGAAGGCCATCAATTGGCGCTGCAAACGTTTCTGCTGGTAGCGCAGGCGCGTCGCCCAATGGCCGTCGGTGACAATCAGCAGAAGATTGCCCTCGCGCCACGAGGCCACATGGCAGTGTTCGCGAGCGGCGGGCTGCAGTTGGCTTTCTACCAGGCGTTGCAGATGACCAAGGCGTTGCGCATGGCCGAAGATGGCTTTTAAAGGCTTGGCTTCGCGAAGCAACACGGCGGGAGCTCGGGCCGTAAGAGGGCGAAATGCCATGACTAGACACCTTAAGTAACAGAGAGGCCATGGTAGCAGAAAGCGTCTGCGACACCGCCGCCATTGCATTACCGGCAGTTTATCCATTAAATCAACGAGTAACTTATTACCCGAATGGGTTGAAGTTCAGCAAAAAGCCCTTATTTTAAACAAGCCCTCCAAGAGCGCCGTGCCAGCATCGTGGAATAACGCCACTTTCCTCACCCACGTTTCCGGGTAGAATGCTCGTTCGCATGCGGCCGTGAGGGCTGCTCGGGCGACTCACGGGGCGCCCTCCATCCCTATGTGTGGAAGAACCTGCCGATATGTTTGCGCCTTTGTTAAAGAAACTTTTTGGAAGCAAGAATGAGCGTGAAGTCAAACGCATGCTCAAGACGGTGCAGCTGGTCAATGCCTTCGAAGAGCAGATGGTTGCCCTTTCGGACGAGCAATTGCGCGCCAAGACCGAAGAGTTCAAGGCCCGCATAGCCAAAGGTGAAACCCTCGACAAGCTGCTTCCCGAAGCCTTTGCGGTCGCCCGTGAAGCCGGTAAGCGTGTCATGGGCATGCGCCACTTCGACGTCCAGTTGATCGGCGGCATGACCTTGCATGAAGGCATGATTGCCGAAATGCGTACCGGTGAAGGCAAGACCCTGGTGGCAACCCTGGGCGTTTACCTCAACGCACTGTCCGGCAAGGGCGTGCACGTTGTGACGGTGAACGACTACCTCGCCCGCCGGGATGCCAACTGGATGCGTCCGCTGTACGAATTCCTCGGCCTGACCGTCGGCGTTGTCACGCCGTTCCAGCCGCCGGAAGAGAAGCGCGCCGCCTACGCTGCCGACATCACCTACGGTACCAACAACGAATTCGGTTTCGACTACCTGCGCGACAACATGGCGTTCAGCATGGAAGAAAAATTCCAGCGCGAACTCAATTTTGCCGTGATCGACGAAGTCGACTCCATCCTGATCGACGAAGCCCGTACCCCGCTGATCATCTCCGGTCAGGCCGAGGACAGCTCGCGCCTGTACACCGAGATCAACAAGCTGATCCCGCGCCTTGAGCAACACATCGAGGAAGTGGAAGGCGTGGTGACCAAAGAAGGTCACTTCACCATCGACGAGAAGACCCGCCAGGTCGAACTCAACGAAGCCGGTCACCAGTTCGTCGAAGACATGCTGACCCAGATCGGCCTGCTGGCCGAAGGCGAGAGCCTGTACTCGGCGCACAACCTGGGCCTGTTGACCCACGTGTATGCCGGCCTGCGCGCCCACAAGCTGTTCCATCGCAACGTTGAATACATCGTGCAGGACGGCCAGGTCGTACTGGTCGACGAACACACCGGTCGTACCATGCCGGGTCGCCGTTTGTCGGAAGGCCTGCACCAGGCGATCGAAGCCAAGGAAGCCCTGAACATCCAGGCTGAAAGCCAGACCCTGGCCTCGACCACCTTCCAGAACTACTTCCGTCTGTACAACAAACTGTCCGGCATGACCGGTACAGCCGACACCGAAGCGTTCGAATTCCACCAGATCTACGGTCTGTCGGTGATGGTTATCCCGCCGAACAAGCCGCTGGCGCGTAAAGACTTCAACGACCTGGTGTTCCTGACCGCCGACGAGAAATACGCTGCAATCGTCGCCGACATCAAGGAATGCATGGCCCAGGGCCGTCCAGTGCTGGTGGGTACTGCCACCATCGAAACTTCCGAGCACATGTCCAGCTTGCTGGCCAAGGAAGGCATCGAGCACAAGGTCCTCAACGCCAAGTTCCACGAAAAAGAAGCCGAGATCATTGCCCAGGCCGGTCGCCCGGGCGCACTGACCATCGCCACCAACATGGCCGGTCGTGGTACCGACATCCTGTTGGGCGGTAACTGGGAAGTGGAAGTTGCGTCCCTGGACAACCCGACCCCAGAGCAGATCGCGCAGATCAAGGCCGACTGGCAGAAGCGCCACCAGCAAGTGCTGGAGTCCGGCGGCTTGCAGGTGATCGCGTCCGAGCGTCACGAATCGCGCCGTATCGACAACCAGCTGCGTGGTCGTGCCGGTCGTCAGGGTGACGCCGGTTCCAGCCGTTTCTACCTGTCCCTGGAAGACAGCCTGATGCGCATCTTCGCCTCGGATCGGGTGAAGAACTTCATGAAAGCCCTGGGCATGCAGTCCGGTGAAGCGATTGAACACCGCATGGTGACCAACGCCATCGAGAAAGCCCAGCGCAAGGTAGAAGGCCGTAACTTCGACATTCGTAAGCAACTGCTCGAGTTCGATGACGTCAACAACGAACAGCGTAAAGTGATTTATCACATGCGTAACAGCTTGTTGGCCGCCACCAACATCGGCGAGACCATTGCCGATTTCCGCCAGGACGTGCTCAACGCCACCGTCAGCGCCCATATCCCGCCACAGTCCCTGCCTGAGCAGTGGGATGTTGCCGGCCTGGAAGCTGCGTTGAAGAGCGACTTCGGTGTCGATTTGCCGGTCCAGCAATGGCTCGACGAAGACGACCACCTGTACGAAGAAACCCTGCGCGAGAAGCTCATGACCGAGCTGCTGGCCGCTTACAACGAGAAAGAAGAGCAGGCGAGTGCCGAAGCACTGCGCACCTTCGAGAAGCAAATCGTACTGCGCGTGCTGGACGACCTGTGGAAAGACCACCTGTCGACCATGGACCACCTGCGTCACGGCATCCACTTGCGTGGCTACGCCCAGAAGAACCCGAAGCAGGAGTACAAGCGCGAGTCGTTCACGCTGTTCTCCGAACTGCTGGATTCGATCAAGCGCGATTCGATTCGTGTGCTGTCCCACGTTCAGGTGCGTCGCGAAGACCCGATCGAGGAAGAAGCCCGCCTGCGTCAGGAAGCCGAGGCACTGGCTGCGCGCATGCAGTTCCAGCACGACGAAGCGCCTGGTCTTGAGGCTCCGGAAGTATTGGGCGAAGAGGTCGATGTGGCCCTGGCCCAGGCCCCGGTGCGCAACGAACAGAAGCTGGGCCGCAACGAACTGTGCTGGTGCGGTTCGGGCAAGAAGTTCAAACACTGCCACGGCGAAATCAACTAAGATTTTCGCCTGACGCTGCAACACCCCCGCGCCGCGACCGGCATCAGCCGTCGCGGCGTTTTGCCATTTCGTCACCGTCGATAGCGACGGGGTACACACCCAATATTTTTAGGAGCGCATTCATGGCTGTTGGTCTTGGTCCTTTGCCCACGTTGCACCCGGTTGCCGGTTTTGAACTCGGTATCGCTTCGGCGGGCATCAAGCGCCCGGGGCGCAAGGATGTGGTGGTGATGCGCTGTGCCGAAGGCTCGACCGTCGCGGGTGTGTTCACCCTGAACGCGTTTTGCGCCGCGCCCGTGATTCTGGCCAGGCAGCGTGTCGAAGGCCCGGTGCGTTACCTGTTGACCAACACCGGCAATGCCAACGCCGGGACCGGCGAACCTGGCCTGGCCGCCGCTGCCCGCACCTGCGCCAAGCTGGCGGAGCTGACCGGCGTGGACGCCAGCCAGGTGCTGCCGTACTCCACCGGCGTGATCGGTGAGCCGCTGCCGGTAGAGAAAATCGAAGGCGCGCTGCAAGCAGCGCTGGATGACCTGTCGGTGGATAACTGGGCGGCTGCGGCTACCGGGATCATGACCACCGACACCCTGCCAAAAGGCGCCAGCCGTCAGTTTGTGCACGAAGGCGTGACCGTTACCGTCACGGGCATCAGCAAAGGCGCCGGCATGATTCGCCCGAACATGGCGACCATGCTGGGCTATATCGCCACCGACGCCAAAGTCTCCCGTGACGTGCTGCAAAACCTGATGCTCGACGGCGCCAACAAGTCCTTCAACCGCATCACCATCGACGGCGACACCTCGACCAACGATTGCTGCATGTTGATCGCCACCGGCCAGGCTGACCTGCCGGAAATCACCTCGTCCAACGGCGCGTATTTCGCTGCGTTGAAGCAGGCGGTGTTCGAAGTGTGCATGGACGTGGCCCAGGCCATCGTGCGCGACGGCGAAGGCGCCACCAAGTTTGTGACGGTTGAAGTCAACGGCGGCGGTAACCACCAGGAATGCCTGGACGTCGGTTACACCGTGGCTCACTCGCCGCTGATCAAGACTGCGCTGTTTGCCTCCGACCCGAACTGGGGCCGTATCCTGGCCGCTGTGGGCCGTGCCGGCGTGCCGAACCTGGACGTGAGCAAGATCGACGTGTTCCTCGGCGAAGTGTGCATCGCCAGCCGTGGCGCCCGGGCCGAGACGTACACCGAAGCCCAGGGTTCGGCGGTGATGCAGCAGGAAGAAATCACCATCCGTATCGAATTGGGTCGCGGTGAGTGCAGCGAAACCATCTGGACCACCGACCTGTCCCACGAGTACGTGAAGATCAACGCGGAATACCGCACCTGATACCAGGCAGGTCTTCAAACCGATTCAGAGGAAATAGTGCGGTGAAACGAGTTCATGTAGCAGCAGCGGTCATCCGGGGTGTCGACGGCAGGATTCTGCTGGCGCGCCGCGCCGATACCCAGCATCAGGGCGGCCTCTGGGAGTTTCCCGGTGGCAAGGTGGAGGCCGATGAGTCGGTCGCTACCGCGCTGTCCCGTGAATTGCAGGAGGAGCTGGGCATCCAGGTCACGGCGGCTCGCCCGTTGATCAAGGTGCAGCATGATTACCCGGACAAACAGGTGTTGCTGGATGTCTGGGAAGTCTCGGCCTTTACCGGCGAGCCCCACGGTGCCGAAGGCCAACCCCTTGAGTGGGTGGCCCAGCGGGACCTGCCGAACTATGAGTTTCCGGCAGCCAATGCGCCGATCGTTGCGGCGGCGCGTTTGCCGGCTGACTACTTGATCACTCCGGGCGAGCTGGAGACACCCGTCCTGCTGCGCGGTATTCAAAAAGCCATCGCTGGTGGCATCAAGCTGGTTCAGCTGCGTGCCCCCAACGGTTACGACCCCAAGTACCGTGACCTGGCGGTGGACGCCGTGGGCCTGTGTGCGGGCAAGGCGCAACTGATGCTCAAGGGGCCGTTTGAATGGCTGGGGGATTTTCCCGCGGCCGGCTGGCATATGACCTCGGCGCAACTGCGCAAGTACGCCAGCAAGGGACGTCCTTTGCCGAAGGATCGCTGGTTGGCGGCGTCTTGCCACAATGCTGAGGAATTAGCCTTGGCGGAGTTGATGGACGTGGATTTCGTCACCTTGTCGCCGGTGCAGCCGACCCAGACTCATCCTGATGCCGAGCCGTTGGGCTGGGAGCAGGCACAGCAGTTGATCAGTGGGTTCAGCAAGCCGGTGTTCTTGCTCGGTGGGGTGGGTCCTGCTGAGCGGGAAAAGGCCTGGGAGGCTGGTGCTCAAGGTGTGGCGGGGATTCGGGCGTTCTGGCCTGAGGTTTAGGCATAACCCTGGCGAGTGGCCAGGGGAGCTGTTGTGGCGAGGGAGCAAGCTCCCTCGCCACAGGTTGCAATCGGTCAGTAAGCATCAGTGCGGCTTTGCCGCCGCCTGCCACAAGATCTCTGCAACGCCCTGGCGCTTGGCAATCACCCTGGCTGCCACAAAGAGCAAGTCCGACAGCCGGTTGATGTACGCCAACCCGACGCCTTCCAGCGGTTCCTGCGCATTCAGGTGCTGACACCGGCGCTCCGCACTGCGAGCCAGGCTTCGGCATACATGGGCCTGGGCAATCAACGCCGAACCACCCGGCAGAATGAAGTTCTCCAGCGGCCCGACCTCTTCATTCCAGCGATCGATCGCCGCCTCAAGGCGGTCGACTTCCGCCGCGTTCAGCGCCTTGTACACCGGCATCGCCAATTCGCCGCCCAGGTCAAACAGACGATGCTGGCAAGGTGTCAGCACCTCGATCACATCCTTCAACGCTGGATGCTGCCCGCTTTGTTCCTCCAATCCCGCCAGCAACAAACCCAACTGGCTGTTCAGCGCATCCACCTCGCCAATCGCCTCCACCCGTGGATGGTCCTTGGGCACGCGGCGGCCGTCGCCCAGGCCGGTTTCGCCCTTGTCGCCGGTACGGGTGTAAATTTTCGACAGGCGAAAGCCCATGGTTAGCGCTCCAGTTGAGTGAGTTCGTTGGGTGGCAATTGGCTGCCCGCCAGGGGCAGGCGCAAGGTGAAGCAGGTACCCTGGCCAAGGGTCGAATGCACTTCCATCTGCCCCTTGTGATTGTTGGTGATGATGAAATACGAAACCGACAACCCAAGCCCGGTGCCCTGGCCGATTTCCTTGGTGGTGAAGAACGGCTCAAACGTGCGTTTGCGCACGTTCTCGCTCATGCCGATGCCGTTGTCTTCCACCTGGATTTCTGCCCACGGCGGGTTGAGCCGGGTGCGCAGGATGATCCGGCCGGGCTCGCTGCCGTCTTCGCGCTGATGAATCGCCTGGGCGGCGTTTTTCAGCAGGTTGAGCAGTACTTGCTCCAGTTCGTTGGCGGTGCCGGGGACCGGGCCCAGTTGCGGGTCGAACTGGCGGATGATCGCCTGGCCCTTGAAGTCGAAGCCGACGGTGAGGTCGAAGTCGTTGCCGGCAATTTCCACGGCCTGGTCGATCAAGGCCGGCAAGTCGCACGGCGCCATCTGCCGGTTGCTGCGGCGGCTGAAGCTGAGCATGTGGGTGACGATTTTCGCCGCCCGGGCGCCAGCCTGCTGGATGCCGTCGAGCAACTGTGGCACTTCGCGGCTTTGCAGGTAGCGGTTGACCGAGTCCAGGTCGATGCCCGCCTGTTCGGCGTGCTCGAGGTTTTTCGGCAGTTCGTTGGACAACCGGCGGCGAATGTTCTGCACGTTATGCAGGATCGCTCCCAGCGGGTTGTTGATTTCGTGCGCCATGCCGGCGGCCAGGCCACCGACCGAGAGCATTTTCTCTGACTGCACCATCATTTCTTCCAGGGACAGGCGCTGGGTGATGTCGTCGATCCGGATCACCACGCCGCGCCCGGCACCGCCCATCAACGGGTAGAAGGTCAGGGCGTAGTGCTTGGGTTCGTCATCCTTGACCCAGGTAACGCGCTCGATCCGCTCTACGGTGTGTTGCTCTACCGTGGCCTTGATCTGCGGCAGGAACGGCTTGAGCGGCTGGAAGGCGAGGAAGATCGGCTGGTTCAGCGCCTCGTCCAGGCGGGTCCCGGAAAGTGCGCTGGCTTCCTGGTTCCACTGGGTGACGTAGAGTTGTTCGTCGAGGGCGATCAGCGCCGAGGGCATCGAGTCGATGATGCTGTTGAGGTAGTTCTGGAAGCCGGTGAGCTTTTTCTCGATCTTGCTGCGCACCTGGACTTCCAGTTCCAGCTTGCGGTTGGTGTGGCGGGTTTCTTCCGCCAGGCCCTGGGCTTGATCGTAGGCGGCCTGGGAATCGTCTCGCGCGCGCTTGAGTTGCTGCTCACGGGCTTCAATGCGCGAAAGCATGGTGTTGAAAGCTTCGGCGAGGCTGCCGATTTCATCATGATTGCCGCGCCCGGCGCGCAGGGCGTAGTTCTCTTCCCGGGTGACCTGGCGCGACAATTCTTCCAGTTCATGGATCGGCCGGGTAATCAGGCGCTTGATCTGCCGGGCGATCACCAGCCACAGCAACACGCTGAAGATCAGGATACCCAGGCTGGCGGTGAAGGTCCCGGTATAGAAAGCCACCGGCAGTTCGCTGCTGGCCACCAGCAGCAAGTGCCCGGACGGTTTGCCGGCACGGGGCAGGGTGATCACCTGGTTGCTGCGAAATTCGGTGGTACGCCAGGTTTCAATGTCCCGGAAATTATCTGGCAGGTGCAGGCGATTGGCATGTTGCAGCTGGGCCAGGCGCGTGCCATCTCCGTCGTATAAGGCCGCGGCCCGCAATGGCGAGTAGCTGGTCAGTTCATCCAGCAGGGTTTGCGCCTTGAGCGGTGAGTCCAGGGACTCGGCGGCGAGCGAAGGGTTGGACACCAGCCGACCGATGGCCTGCAAGGCCTGGGGCGCCATGCTTTCCTGGGAGATCCAGTAGGCGGCGCTGATAAAGGTCAGGTTGGCCACCAGCAAGACGGTGGTCAACAAAACCAGCAGGGCCGCCAGCAGTTTCTGCCCAACCGGTAGATTTTCGAGACGCTGGCGCAGTGGCATCAAGGTTTTCGCTGCAAAGGAACAAGCAGGCAGGGTAGCGCGTGCTTCAGTCGCTGGGCAATCCGCGCGCAGACAGTTGCCGTACCAGGCGCGCCTGGAGTTGTTGCAGGTGCGGTAAGCTCAGTTGGTGGCGGGCGGCCACCTGGCAGGCATAGCCCAGCAAATAGCTGATTTCGGTGCGTCGGGCACTGGCCACGTCCTGGTACATCGAGGAGTAATTGGCCGCCGTGGCCTGGATTACCCGTTCCACTTCGCTGTGCAAATCCTCTGCGGCAGCGGGTTGGCCGCAGCATTCCAGCAGGTCGGCGAGTTCGGCGCACAGGGTGGCCACTTCGCACTGATGGTCTTGCAGCTCGCCATTGCGACATTGGTAAAGCACGGTCAGCGGGTTGATGGCGCAGTTCAGGGCCAGTTTGCGCCACAGGCGGGTGAGGATGTCGGTGCTCCACTCATGGGGAATGCCGGCGGCTTGCAGGTCATCCAGCCACAGCGGCGGAGTAGGGTGCCGAGCATCCCCCAGCCAGGTGTAGCCATGGCCGGCAAACACTACTCGCCAGTCACTCTCGCGAAACGCGCCTTCGGTGCTGGAGGCGAAGATGCAGCGTGCCTGGGGCAGTTGGGCGGCGACTGCGTCCTGGCTGCCCAGCCCGTTTTGCAGCAGGATCAGTTCGGCGTCTGGCACCAGTCGATGTTCCAGCTGTGCGACGGCTTCCTGGGCGTCGTAAGCCTTGCATGCCACCAGCAGGCGATGAATTGGCCCAGGGCTGTCGGAGGTTTCGCCGACGACCGGGTAGGTGTGGGCCACGCCTTGCTCGACCAGGGTCAGGCCATTGGCCGTCTGATAACTCGCCAACCGCCCGGGATCCCGCAGGATCAGGCGCACGGGCAGCCCGGCGCGGGCCAGGCGGGCGGCCCACAGTGTTCCGAGGCTGCCGGCGCCGAGGACGTGCCAGGTGGTCGACATCAGTTTTTACTCCGTAAGGCTGCCCGCAGTGAACGAGGCGAAAGAACCGCTATAATGCCCGGGCATTTTAGCCTGGGCGTGCTCCATCTCTACTGAGCCGCGCCCCTTTTTATTGGAGAAATTACATGCCGTCGTTCGACGTGGTATCCGAACTGGACAAACACGAAGTCACTAACGCCGTCGAGAACGCCGTCAAGGAGCTCGATCGCCGCTATGACTTGAAGGGCAAGGGCAGCTTCGAGTTCAAGGAAAAGGAGCTGACCGTCAACCTGACCGCAGAAGCCGACTTCCAGCTGGAAGCGATGATTGAGATCCTCAAGCTGTCCCTGGTCAAGCGCAAGATCGATGCGCAGTGCCTTGAAATCAAGGACGCCTATGCCTCCGGCAAGCTGATGAAGCAGGAAGCCGTGCTCAAGGAAGGCATCGACAAGGAGCTGGCGAAGAAAATCGTCGCCCACGTCAAGGACGCCAAGCTCAAGGTCCAGGCCTCCATCCAGGGCGAGCAGGTACGTATCACCGGTAAGAAGCGTGACGACTTGCAAGAGGCCATTGCTGCCCTGCGCGCCAAGACCTTCGACATGCCGCTGCAGTTCAATAACTTCCGCGACTGAGTGGACCCCTCGGGAACCTGTGGACGTTTTTGACGTCCCACGCCCAGAACCTGCAGAAACGATTGAGCCCTTCGGGGCTCATTTGTTATGTGGGGATTGATAAGGCCGCACATCCGGCAAACAGGAGAATGTAGATGGATTTGAACGCTGAAGTGGATCACTTGATCAAGACCTCGGAGTCGTGGTTACCGATGATCATGGAATACGGCAGCCGATTTTTGCTGGCAGTGGTCACCCTGGCCATCGGTTGGTGGCTGATCAACGTCTTGACCCACCGGGTAGGGCGTTTGCTGGCATTGCGTAATGCTGACCTGGCGCTGCAACACTTCATTACCAGCCTTGCGAACATTGCGCTCAAGGTCATGCTGGTGGTCAACGTGGCCTCGATGATCGGCGTCGCAACCACCTCGTTCGTTGCCGCGATCGGTGCCGCTACCCTGGCCATCGGCCTGGCCTTGCAAGGCAGCCTGGCGAACTTTGCCGGCGGCGTGCTGATTCTGTTGTTCCGTCCGTTCCGCATTGGTGACTGGATCGAAGCCCAGGGCACTTCCGGTACCGTCGACAGCATCCAGATCTTTCACACCGTGTTGCGCACCGGCGACAACAAGACGGTGATCATCCCGAACGGCAGCCTGTCCAACGGCCTCATCACCAACACCAATCGTCAGCCGACCCGCAAGGTGGTGTTTGACGTGGGTGTCGACTATGAAGCCGACCTGCAGAAAGCACGTGAAGTGCTGCTGGAACTGGCCAAGGATCCACGTGTATTGGCTGATCCTGCGCCGGCAGCGGTAGTTTCGACCTTGGGCGACAGTTCGATCACGGTATCCCTGCGAGTCTGGACCAAGACTTCGGATTACTGGGATGTGATGTTCATGTTCAATGAACTGGCACGTGACCGTTTGAAAGCGGCGGGTATTGATATTCCGTTTCCACAACGGGTTATTCGCGTCATGCAGGAAAGTGCTGGGAAGTAATAGTGTGACTGGATGATTAAACCTGGCCGATGTGTCAGGTTTGTTACGCAGGATTAAACTAGATAGTTAGCTTGCTAGTTATCCGGTTGTTGAGATTAAGTTGCAATGAAAAAGCCGCTCACTTGCGAACAAGTGAGCGGCTTTTTAGTTAGGGCCGAAACCCTAAGTCATCGTTGTAATCAAACTGCCAATTACAAGATGTTCAGCGGGTATTGCGCGATCAGACGCAGTTCGTCGATGGACGCCGAACCGTAGTACACACCATCGCTGGAGCGATAAGTGGCTTGACGCACGCGCAGGCTCAGGTCTTTTGCCGGGCCGCTCTGGATCACGTACTTGGCTTCGATGTCACGTTCCCACTCTTTGCCGTTCGAGGTGTCGGCGGTGTTGGCGCCGGTACCTTTGACGTAGCGAGTCATGAAGCTCAGGCCTGGTACGCCGAAAGTCGCCATGTTCAGGTCGTAGCGAGCCTGGAACGACTTCTCGTCTTCAGCGTTGAAGTCGGAACGAGCGATGGAGTTGGCAAGGAAGATCGTGCCGCCGCCGTCTACGCCGTAGCCGTAGTCACCGTCACCGCTGACCTTCTGGTAGGCCAGGGTAAAGGTGTGAGCCTGGATGGTGTACGCGCCTTGCAAGCTGTAGGCACGGTTGTCCAGTTTGGTGGTGCCGTCTTTCTCAGCCCGTTGCAGGCCAGCGCCATCACTTTTGGTGCTGTAGATGTTGAAGTCGACCGCCAGGGACTGCTCATTGCTGAGCGCATGGGTCCAGTTCAGGTTGGCGTAGGTTTTCTTCCAGTAGTCTTCGGTCTTCGCGTAGTAGAGGCTGGCGCTGACTTCTGGAGTCAGGGCGTAGACACCACCGATGAAGTCGGTTTTTGTCAGGCCCAGGCTGTCGCGGTAGGTCTGGGCTTGTGCCACGCTCGAAGTGAAGTGACCGCCTTCAAGTTTCAGGCCTTTGATCTCGTTGCTGGTCAGCGAGATACCCTGTGGCAATTCAGGCAGCAGACGGCTGTCATCGGAAGCGAATACAGGCGCGGTGGTGTACTGGTCGCCGATTTTCAGGACCGTATCGGAGATACGGAACTTAACTGCGCCGCCGCCCTTGGAGTAATCATCCTGAGCGCGACCGTCGGAGCCAGTTGGAAACAGGCCAGTGCCGGAACGACCCTTGCCGCTGTCCAGTTTGACGCCCAACAGACCGATGACGTCGACACCCACACCGATGGTGCCTTGGGTGAAGCCCGACTGGTACAGGCCGTTGAAGCCCAGACCGGTTTCGTCGACGCGGCTCTTGCCGGTGTCATTGTTACGGAAGTCGCGGCTAAAGTTCAGGAGGCGAGTGTTGATGCTGAAAGTGCTGTCTTCAACAAAGCCCTTGGAATCGTCCTGGGAGGACGCCATTGCGAACTGCGAGGTGCCTGCTGAAACAGCCAGGGCGATCATGCTCCACTTCATCACGCGCATCGTGATTTGCTCCTTTGGTTTTAGGAAGAGTACTGCCGTCCCACCTATATTTTTGTCTGGGCGGCTCTTTCTTTTTTGTGTCGGCGCAAAGTTATATCACGCAGACATTATTGACGATACTTGCACATCTATCCTTTCAGCTTCTTTACGGGCCTGTCGTAAATTGCTAGCTCCATGTCGCAAATTCACAGTCCACTTGTAACCGGACTGACAACTTCAATGCTGTTTTAAAACCTTGGAAGCGGGGTGGAAAAGTCACCCCTGAAAGTTTCAACTCATCCCTGCCAGGCATTGAACCGCTGTTATTTTCCGTCGCGAAACACCTGCTTCCCGCCGGTGCCGTTGTCGACGATATGGGTGTGAATGCAACAAGCGTGCACAAACCGGTAACCGAATGTGATTTTTTCGTGAAAAGTGTCAACGGCCTGTAAAAACCGCATAAGCACGGGCTTTTTACGCCGTTTGGTTTGGCCTTGACGCGCCTGCCGCACTCCGGTTCGGTGGCGCATAAAACCTGTACCAGAGCAAAACGTTACCGGTTCACCCCGTTCGGTGGGTAGTTGGCGGATCCCTTTGAAGCACAAATGGGTCATTTTGGTGCAGTGCTTCACTGACAGCGTTTCTGCTCCCGTTCAGCCTTCGCCTTTTGAAAGCCGTCTGGCTCAAGGTCTTGAAGCATGTTCTGCGTCCCGACTTTGACCAGAATTGGATACATTGGTCATTTAGCGTAGCTGAAATATTGGCCTGTCTCGAAATGGTGCGCTTTTTTTCGTGGCGTCCTGTTTGGGCGCGTATTCGGCCACGCGCATTCGCCGTGAAGCGACCGGCATTCGCAGGTATGCTGGGCGCCTGAAACCTGACCCGCCGAACGGGAGTGACTGCTGTGTTCGCCTTAGATCCACGCCTTCAACAAGACACCTTGCCTATCGGGGATTTCCCCCTGTGTCGGCTGCTGCTTTCCAATGACTCGAATTACCCCTGGTTCATCCTGGTGCCGCGCATCGACGGTATCAGCGAAGTGTTTCAACTGGATGTCGCCGACCAGCAGCGGGTGTGGCAGGAAAGCACGGCACTGGCACAGTGGCTGAACGAAGGGTTCGGCGCCGACAAAATGAATATCGGTGCCTTGGGTAATGTGGTCAGCCAACTGCACGTGCATGTGATCGTACGCAAGCGCGACGACGCGGCCTGGCCTGCGCCGGTCTGGGGCAAGCACCCGGCGAAGCCCTACAGTGACGAGCAAGTGGTGGCAATTCGTGCGCGCCTGCGCGAGATCCTGCCGGCCGACTTCACGTTCCTGGAGGCTTGAGCCATGGATCTTCAAGCCCGCGTGACCGACCTGGAAAGCCGCCTGGCCTTTCAGGACGACACCATCGAGACCCTGAATGACATCCTGGTCACCCAGCAGCGTGCCGTGGAACGCCTGCAGTTGCAGATGACTGCGTTGCTCAAGCGCCAGGAAGAAATGGGCGGCCAGTTCGAGTCGTCCGAGGAAGAGGCGCCGCCGCCTCATTATTAATAAGGCAGGGGTTGACCCCCCGGGCATAAAAAAACCGCGATGCAGCCAGGCTGCATCGCGGTTTCTTTTTTTCGGGGTGCTGGAATCAGCGACGCGGCAATGCGGCGATCACATCTTCAGCTTGCAGCCCCTTGTCACGGTTCATGACGGAGAACTCCACGCGCTGGCCTTCCACCAGTACGCGATGGCCTTCGCCGCGAATCGCCCGGAAGTGGACGAAGATATCGTCGCCCGAATCCCGGGAAATAAAGCCGAAGCCCTTGGAGGTGTTGAACCACTTGACGGTCCCGGTATCCCGGTTGGTCATGTCGTAGCTTTGCGACGCAGCGGCCGGGGAGGAGCGGTAAAAACTGATGGCCAGATGAAGAACGATGGCTACCAGTGCTATTGCCAGGCTGAGCAGGACGGCCGGGTGGCCACCCACTTCAGGCATAGGCGCCAGCAGGGTGAGGGTTTGCACGACAACAGCCAGGACCAGCAGGGCGCTGACCAGGTTTTGCAGTTGATGACGCGGGCCTTTGTTCCAGTAAGGAATGACTGGAGCCAGTGTCAGGTTAAGAAGACCAAAGAAGGTCAGGTAGAGAGCGTCAGGTTGCTGCAGGTAAGGCAGGGTCTCTGATCGCAGGCTGGGGATAAAGGACAGCAGCAAAGCTGCAGCGCCCGTTAGCAGGTGGACGATTTTCAACATTTTGATTAACTCACGTTAAGACGGATCACAAGGAAGAGCTGACGGGCACGGTTCGCTTCTGAACAATGGGAGGCGTTGGGCACGTGCACGGGTATCAGCCTATGCCGCTTGCCGCGAAAAATATCGGCGGCGACACGCTGCCTATTTAACAGCAAAGCCTGTGCCTACTCAAATCAAGCATTTCAGGCTGTTACAAGGGGCACGGCATTTCTGCGTCAAACACTTGTCCTAGACAGGTGCAGGCTTTTTCGCAGGTGCTGGGTAATTTTTCCGGTAGCTGTTGAAGCCTTGCCTGTCGGGCAAGCCCGCTCTGCAAGGGGCGATTTGCCGCACCTCGAAAGGGTCAGCCAGGCTGCGCACGGCCGGCACTCTTGCTAGAGTGGTCCTGCACCTGATCAATGAATTTTTATCAATTGAAGGGGAAACACATGGCAATCGATATTGGTATCAGTGAAGAAGACCGTAAATCAATCGTTGATGGACTTTCGCGACTGCTTTCCGATACCTATGTACTTTACCTGAAGACCCACAACTTCCATTGGAACGTAACGGGGCCCATGTTTCGTACACTGCACTTGATGTTTGAAGAGCAGTACAACGAACTGGCGCTGGCGGTGGATTCAATCGCAGAGCGTATTCGTGCCCTGGGCTTTCCCGCACCGGGTGCCTACTCGGTGTATGCGCGACTTTCTTCGATCAAGGAAGAAGAGGGTGTGCCAAGCGCTGAAGACATGATCAAGCAACTGGTCGAAGGCCAGGAAGCGGTGACTCGCACAGCCCGGGGTATCTTCCCGTTGTTGGATAAAGTCAGTGATGAACCGACGGCGGACTTGCTGACCCAGCGTATGCAAGTGCATGAAAAGACCGCATGGATGTTGCGTTCCCTGCTCGAAAACAAGTAACACCGGTGGCGGGCGGGCGTCGAGCTGACGCCCCTCGCATGCCTGCTTCCCGGCGATTTCCGCGATTCCGCGAGCTTCCTGATACGCGCGTTGGCTTGTCCTACGGTGATCGGCTCCCTGTCTTCTGGCTGCACTTGTCGTCTTGATGTTTTATAGCTCAACGGCCAACGAGAACATGAGTGGCCGTCAGGCAATGGAGTGTCAAGTGTATGTCACGCGGAGCAGGTAATGGAGTTATGGAAACGTGCGGATTGCACAAGATAAAGGTAGATCCCTTTGCCAAGGGGTTCGATATGAACTTGGCCAGGCCATTGTCCCGATCGGTTCGGCTTAATGGTTTTTCGACGTGTTTGCGGCTCGAAGAGGTGTATTGGAATATCCTCGCGGAGATCGCCAGGATCAATACGTGTTCGGTCAGTGCGCTGCTGTCTTACGTAGACCGGGAAGTGCACTTGCGTTATGGCGGTGTAAAGAACTTCAGCGGTCTGGTCAGGGTGGTTTGCGTGGTGCATGTATTGAAAGGGCGGCTTGTCGCGCCCAGTGTCCAGCCGGACCCTGCATGAACCTTGTGCCGGGCGCCCGTCCCGGGATTGCCCCGGGTCGGGCGCCCGGCAGAAGCCTGCTGCAGTCATCTATATAAAGAGCAGCGCGCCGCTACGGCTGCACAGCCTCGATTTACCAGATATAATCTCGGGCCTTGCTGCGCATGCCGGGACTTTCCCACAGGATAGAGCCAGGGCAGGGCGTGGCGCAGTAATGATCTGATCGCCGAGACATCTCCATGCCCATGTACGACTATCAATGCGCTTCCTGTGGTCATCAGTTGGAAGCCATTCAAAAGATCAGCGCAGCGCCGCTGGTCGATTGCCCTGCCTGCCAGGCACCGGAGCTCAAGAAGATGTTGTCCATGCCGGGCTTTCGCCTGAGTGGCAACGGTTGGTACGAGACCGACTTCAAGACCGGTTCGAAGAAGAATCTGGCCGGCGGCGACAAAGCAGACTGAGTTGAACTCTACGCGCAGGCTCCTGCATTATCCGTCACCTGACTTAGCTGTACGGTGATGAGGCGGGCCTCCACCGAATTTCGAATTACGAGAAGCGAAACCACTATCATGATGCGCAGCCACTATTGCGGCCAACTGAACGAGACCCTGGAAGGTCAGGAAATCACCCTTTGCGGATGGGTTCACCGTCGCCGCGACCACGGCGGGGTGATCTTCCTCGATATTCGTGATCGTGATGGTCTGGCCCAGGTGGTGTTCGATCCGGACCGCGCCGAGAGCTTCGCCGCCGCCGATCGCGTGCGCAGCGAGTACGTCGTGAAGATCACCGGCAAGGTTCGCCTGCGTCCGGCCGGTGCCACCAACGCCAACATGGCGTCGGGCATGATCGAAGTGCTGGGTTACGAACTGGAAGTGCTGAACGAGTCGGAAACCCCGCCGTTCCCGCTGAACGAGTTCTCTGACGTTGGCGAAGAAACCCGCCTGCGTTATCGCTTCCTGGACCTGCGTCGCCCGGAAATGGCCGAGAAGCTGCGCCTGCGTTCGCGCATGACCACCAGCATCCGTCGCTTCCTCGACGAGAACGGCTTCCTCGACGTCGAGACGCCGATCCTGACCCGTGCTACCCCGGAAGGCGCCCGCGACTACCTGGTGCCGAGCCGTACCCACGCCGGTTCCTTCTTCGCCCTGCCGCAATCGCCACAGCTGTTCAAGCAACTGCTGATGGTCGCCGGCTTCGACCGTTACTACCAGATTGCCAAGTGCTTCCGTGACGAAGACCTGCGGGCCGACCGCCAGCCTGAATTCACCCAGATCGACATCGAGACCAGTTTCCTCGATGAAAAAGAGATCATGGGCATCACCGAGCAGATGATCCGCAACCTGTTCAAGGAAGTGCTGAACCTGGAGTTCGGCGAATTCCCGCACATGACCTTCGAAGAAGCCATGCGCCGCTACGGTTCCGACAAGCCGGACCTGCGTAACCCGCTGGAACTGGTTGACGTTGAAGACCAACTGAAAGATGTCGACTTCAAGGTGTTCAGCGGCCCGGCCAACGACCCGAAATGCCGTATCGCCGCACTGCGCGTGCCTGGCGCTGCGAGCATGCCGCGCAAGCAGATCGACGACTACACCAAGTTCGTCGGCATCTACGGTGCCAAGGGCCTGGCGTACATCAAGGTCAACGAGCGCGCCAAGGGCGTCGAAGGCCTGCAGTCGCCAATCGTCAAGAACATCCCTGAAGCCAACCTCAACGTGATCCTGGATCGTGTTGGCGCGGTTGACGGCGACATCGTGTTCTTCGGTGCCGACAAGTCGAAGATCGTCAGCGAAGCGCTGGGTGCACTGCGGATCAAGGTCGGCAACGACCTGAACCTGCTGACCTGCCAGTGGGCGCCGATGTGGGTTGTCGACTTCCCGATGTTCGAAGAAAACGACGACGGCAGCTTCAGCGCACTGCACCACCCGTTCACCGCGCCGAAGTGCACGCCGCAAGAGCTGGAAGCCAACCCGGCTGGCGCTCTGTCCCGTGCCTACGACATGGTGCTCAACGGCACCGAGCTGGGTGGCGGTTCGATCCGTATCCACCGCAAGGAAATGCAGCAATCGGTCTTCCGCCTGCTGGGCATCAACGAAGATGAGCAGCAAGAGAAGTTCGGCTTCCTGCTCGACGCCCTGAAATACGGCGCGCCACCCCATGGCGGCCTGGCCTTTGGCCTGGACCGTCTGGTGATGCTGATGACCGGTGCCCAGTCGATCCGTGAAGTGATTGCCTTCCCGAAAACCCAAAGTGCTGCCGACGTCATGACGCAAGCGCCGGGTGTGGTGGATGCCAAGGCACTGCGCGAGCTGCATATCCGTCTGCGCGAGACACCAAAGGCTGAGTAAGGCCGCAGCGTGAAAGCGCGATAGGGTTTTACATTGTCAGCTAAGGGCGCATCTTCGGATGCGCCTTTGCGTTACAAGGGCTGCACGTTAAAGAGGGAAGTCCCGCCTGGGGCGGGATCGACAGGTTTCTACAGAATTTCGGAGTTGTGTTATGGCTGGCCATTCCAAGTGGGCGAACATCAAGCACCGCAAAGAGCGTCAGGATGCCAAGAAAGGCAAGATCTTCACCAAGTGGATTCGCGAGCTGACCGTTGCCGCGCGCCAGGGTGGCGGTGACCCGGGTTCCAACCCGCGCCTGCGCCTGGCCCTGGACAAAGCCCTCGGCGCCAACATGAGCCGCGACATCATCGACCGCGCCGTGGCCCGTGGTGCCGGTGCGGCCGATACCGACGACATGGTCGAGTTGAGCTACGAAGGCTACGGCCCGGGTGGCGTGGCGGTGATGGTCGAGTGCATGACCGACAACCGCAACCGTACCGCGGCTGCCGTGCGCCATGCGTTCAGCAAATGTGGCGGCAACCTCGGCACTGACGGTTCGGTGGCCTACCTGTTTGAGCGCAAGGGGCAGATTTCCTTCGCGCCGGGCGTGGATGAAGATGCGCTGATTGAGGCGGCAATGGAGGCCGATGCCGACGACGTGGTGACCAACGAAGACGGCTCCATCGACGTGTTCACCTCGTTCGCGGGCTTCTATTCGGTGCGCAACGCCCTGGAAGCGGCTGGTTTCAAAGGCACCGACGCGGAAATCGTGATGCTGCCGACCACCAGCGCCGAGCTGGACCTGGATGGGGCGCAGAAGGTACTCAAGATGCTCGACATGCTTGAAGACCTGGATGACGTGCAGAACGTCTATTCCAATGCCGATATTCCGGAATCGGTGGCTGAACAGCTAGGCTGAAGGATGATGCAGATCTAATGTGGGAGCGGGCTTGCTCGCGAAGGCGGCGTGTCAGTCAGTCAATACGGTGACTGATACACCGCCTTCGCGAGCAAGCCCGCTCCCACATTTTGATCTTGGCTATATCAAGAATTTTTTATCCAACTGCAGGCGTTATGACTCTAATCCTAGGTATCGACCCCGGTTCGCGAATCACCGGCTTTGGCGTGGTCCAACAGACCCCGCGAGGCTGCGTGTACGTGGCGTCGGGCTGTATCCGTACCGGCGCCGGCGAGTTGGCCGAGCGCTTGCAGATCGTGTATCGCGGCGTGCGTGAAGTGATCCAGACCTATGGGCCGGTGACCATGGGCATCGAAAAAGTGTTCATGGCGAAAAACGCCGACTCCGCCCTGAAGCTCGGCCAGGCCCGCGGTGCGGCCATTGTGGCCGGAGCCGAGGAGGGCATGGAGATCGCTGAATACACCGCGACCCAGGTCAAGCAAGCCGTGGTCGGTACCGGTGCTGCCAATAAAGAGCAGGTGATGATGATGGTCATGCACATGCTCAAACTCACCGCCAAACCGCAAATCGATGCCTCCGACGCCCTGGCCATTGCCATTTGCCATGCCCATACCCGTTCCAGCCTGATGCCCCATGGCTTGGGGACCGCACGCAGTCGTGGCGGCCGGCTGCGTCTCTGATAGCATCAGCGCATTCATTCTGCGTGGGGTGCATGAACGGCCTGTGCTGTCGGCCGGCATGCCCGCGTTATTACCGGCCAGGCCTTGATTTGAGCCGATTCTTAAGGATTCGAACGTGATTGGACGCTTGCGCGGCACCCTGGCTGAGAAACAGCCACCGCACCTGATTCTGGATGTAAACGGGCTGGGTTATGAGCTTGAAGTGCCCATGACCACCCTCTACCGCTTACCGTCGGTCGGTGAACCGCTGACCCTGCACACTCACCTGGTGGTGCGCGAAGACGCGCAATTGCTCTATGGGTTCGTTGGCAAGCGTGACCGGGATTTTTTCCGTGAGCTGATCCGCCTCAACGGCGTGGGGCCGAAGCTGGCGCTGGCGCTGATGTCGAGCCTGGAAGTGGATGAATTGGTGCGCTGTGTGTCGGCCCAGGACACGTCCGCGCTGACCAAGGTACCGGGCGTTGGCAAGAAAACCGCCGAGCGCCTGCTGGTGGAGCTCAAAGACCGCTTCAAGGCCTGGGAGGTTGTGCCGAGCATGTTTGCCCTGGTGCCCAACCAGCCTGATGCGCCGGGTGTGCCGGTGGCCAGCGCTGAAAGCGATGCGGTCAGCGCGCTGATCTCCCTGGGCTACAAGCCGCAAGAGGCGAGCAAGGCCGTGTCAGCCATCAAGGACAAGAACCTGAGCAGCGAAGACATGATCCGCCGCGCCCTGAAGGGAATGATTTAAGTGATTGAAGCTGATCGTCTGATCGCGGCCACCGGGCCTCGTGATCGTGAAGAAATCCAGGACCGGGCGATTCGCCCCCTGAGCCTTGCCGAATACATCGGCCAGCCCACCGTGCGCGAGCAGATGGAGCTGTTCATCCAGGCCGCGCGCGGGCGCAGCGAGTCCCTGGACCACACGTTGATCTTCGGCCCGCCCGGGCTCGGCAAGACCACCCTGGCCAACATCATCGCGCAGGAAATGGGCGTGTCGATCAAGTCCACCTCCGGCCCCGTGCTGGAGCGCCCGGGCGACCTGGCGGCGCTGCTGACCAACCTGGAGCCCCACGACGTACTGTTTATCGACGAGATCCACCGGCTTTCGCCCATCGTCGAGGAAGTACTGTACCCGGCCATGGAAGACTTCCAACTGGACATCATGATCGGTGAAGGCCCGGCGGCGCGCTCGATCAAGCTCGACCTGCCACCGTTCACGCTGGTGGGTGCGACCACCCGTGCGGGCATGCTGACCAACCCGCTGCGAGACCGTTTCGGGATTGTTCAACGTCTAGAGTTCTATAGCACGGCGGATCTGGCCACCATCGTCAGCCGTTCGGCGAGCATCCTTGGCTTGCCCCTGGACCCGGAAGGCGCCTTTGAAATCGCCCGCCGCGCCCGTGGTACCCCGCGGATTGCCAACCGTCTGCTGCGCCGGGTGCGCGACTTTGCCGAAGTGCGGGCCAAGGGGCATATCACCAAGCCCGTGGCAGACCTGGCGCTGAACCTGCTGGATGTGGATGAGCATGGCTTTGATCACCAGGACCGGCGCCTGCTGTTGACCATGATCGAGAAGTTCGACGGCGGCCCGGTGGGCGTGGACAGCCTCGCCGCCGCCATCAGCGAAGAGCGGCATACGATTGAGGATGTACTGGAGCCGTATCTGATTCAGCAGGGCTACATCATGCGCACGCCAAGGGGGCGTGTGGTCACCCGGCATGCGTATCTGCACTTTGGGTTAAACATTCCGTCACGATTGGGCGAGATGCCCGTAGTAGACGAATTCCTCGATGCAGTAGACGATTAAAAACGCTTGGCGATTCGATTTATTCGGAGTTTGTGCTGTCCTAGTGGCTGGCGTCGTCATTCTTTCGTTAGAAATGTGCCACAGAATGAAAAACAGTTGCCTGGCCGGATTGGCAACCTGAGGAGTAAGCACTAGAGTATGCGCGCGCAAAACGGGGATCAGTCGTTCGCACATCGCTGTCGCGTTTATTACGAGGACACCGATGCTGGCGGCATCGTTTATTACGTCAATTACCTAAAGTTCATGGAGCGGGCTCGAACCGAGCGGCTACGGGAGCTGGGCTTTGCCCAATCCCAGCTGGCAGGGGAGGACCTGTTGTTTGTCGTGCATTCCAGCGAGGCGCGTTACCACGCGCCGGCGCGACTGGACGACGAGCTGCTGGTCAGCGCAGAAATAACCGAATTGAACCGTGCCAGCCTGCGCTTTAAACAGCAGGTCAGGCGGGCTACGGATGCAACGCTGCTCTGTGAGGGGCAGTTCCTGGTGGCCTGTGTTCGCACCAATAGTTTGAAACCCCGGGCCATTCCCGAAACTCTACGCGCGGCCTTTGCCGGCGTGAGCGGCGCGGGTAAACATTCAGAGCAGGAGATTTAGCGTGGAACCTACCGTCGTCGACCATTCCTCCATGTGGAGCCTGGTCAGCAATGCCAGTGTCGTGGTTCAACTGGTGATGCTGGTCCTGGTAGCCGCATCGGTTACCTCTTGGGTCATGATTTTTCAGCGCAGCAACCTGCTGCGTGCTGGTCGACGTGCCCTGGAGAGCTTCGAAGAGCGCTTCTGGTCGGGTATCGACCTGTCCAAGCTGTACCGCCAGGCGGGCAGCAACCCGGACCCGGATTCGGGCGTCGAGCAGATCTTCCGCGCCGGCTTCAAGGAATTCTCCCGTCTGCGCCAGCAGCCAGGCGTTGACCCGGAAGCGGTCATGGAAGGCGTGGCCCGTGCCATGCGCGTCGCCATCTCCCGCGAAGAAGAAAAGCTTGAGCAAAGCCTGCCGTTCCTCGCCACCGTCGGTTCCGTCAGCCCGTATATCGGCCTGTTCGGTACCGTATGGGGGATCATGAACTCCTTCCGCGGCCTGGCCCAGGCCCAGCAAGCGACCCTGGCCACCGTGGCCCCGGGTATCGCCGAAGCGCTGATCGCCACCGCCATCGGTCTGTTCGCAGCTATTCCCGCAGTAATCGCCTACAACCGTTTTGCCGCTCGTGGCGAAACCTTGATCAGCCGTTACTACACCTTCGCCGATGAATTCCAGGCGATCCTGCACCGTAAAGTGCACACCAGCGAAGAATAAGCAGGTAATTCCCAATGGCTTTAATCGCTCGAGCTCGCAAAAAGCGCAAGCCGGTCGCCGAGATGAACGTAGTGCCTTACATCGACGTGATGCTGGTGCTGCTGGTTATCTTCATGGTGACCGCGCCGATGCTCAATCAGGGCGTGAAGGTTGATCTGCCCAAGGTTTCCAGCGAAGCCTTGCCGCAGGACAACAACACCCAGGTCCTGACCATTTCGATCAAGGCTGACAAGACCTATTACTGGAACCTTGGCAGCGAAGTCGACACTCAGAAACAGCAGGACAAGGCCATGACCTTGCCGCAGATGACTGATGCCGTGACCAAGATCATTCGCGCCGGCAACGAAGGTGGCAAGCACACCCAGGTGTTCATTCGCGGCGACAAGGTCGTCGACTACGGCTCCGTCATGGGCGCCATGGGCGGGCTGCAGAAGGCCGGGGTCGGTAATGTTGGCTTGATTACCGAGGCGCCCTGATGCACCAACAGCGAGAGCCGTCCGCCTCGGAAAGCTACTTCTGGCCTAGCGTCTGGGCAATTGCCCTGCACGTCCTGGTGTTTGGCATGCTGTTCGTCAGCTTTGCCATGACCCCGGACCTGCCGCCAGCCAAGCCGATCGTGCAGGCGACCCTGTATCAGCTGAAATCGAAAAGCCAGGCCACCACCCAGACCAATCAGAAGATTGCGGGTGAGGCCCAGAAGTCGGCTGCGCGCCAGACTGAAGTCGAGCAGATGGAACAGAAGAAGGTCGAGCAGGAAGCGGTGAAGGCTGCTGCGGAACAAAAGAAAGAAGAGGCGGCTCAAAAGGCCGAGGAATCGAAAAAGGCTGACGAGGCGAAGAAAGCTGCAGAGGCGCAAAAGGCTGATGAAGCCAAGAAAGCCGATAAAGCTGCCGAAGCCAAGAAGGCTGAAGAGAAACAATTGGCTGATATAGCCAAGAAGAAATCTGAAGAAGAAGCCAAGAAGGCTGCCGAAGAAGAGGCCAAGAAAAAGGCCGCTGAAGACGCGAAGAAAAAGATAGTCGAAGACGCGAAGAAGAAAGCCGCGGACGACGCCAAGAAGAAAGCTGAAGCTGACGAGGCGAAGAAGAAGATCGCCGACGATGCGAAGAAGAAAGCTGCCGCCGATGCCTCCAAGAAAAGGGCCCAGGAAGCAGCGCGTAAATCGACCGAAGACAAAAAGGCCCAGGCCTTGGCCGATTTGCTTTCCGACACGCCGCAGCGCCAGCAAGCCTTGGCCGATGAACGTGGTGATGAAGTCGCGGGCAGTTTCGACGACCTGATTCGTTCACGGGCAGCGGAAGGGTGGACCCGTCCTCCTTCGGCACGTAAAGGCATGACAGTAGTGCTGCAGATCGGCATGTTGCCGGACGGTACGGTGACTTCGGTCAGCGTGGCCAAGTCCAGTGGCGACGGTTCGTTCGACAGTTCGGCGGTAGCAGCGGTCAAGAACATTGGCCGGTTGACCGAGATGCAGGGAATGAAACCAAGCGACTTCGCTCCCTACCGTTCATTCAAGATGACATTCACACCTGAGGATCTAGCCTTGTGAGAAACCTTCTTCGAGGAATGCTTGTCGTTATTTGCTGCATGGCAGGGATAGCGGCGGCGGATGAAAAGAACATCCTGGTCACCAGCGGTAGCGATCGGGCCACCCCGATCGCCGTTGTGCCGTTTGGCTGGCAGGGCGGCAGCGTGCTGCCGGACGACATGTCGCAGATCATCAGCGATGACCTGCGCAACTCCGGCTATTACGCACCGATCGACAAAGGCAACATGATCAGCCAGCCGACCCAGGCCAGCGAAGTCATCTTCCGTGACTGGAAAGCGCTGAACGCCCAGTACCTGATGGTGGGCAGCATCACGCCCGCCGGCGGTCGCCTGCAGATCCAGTACACCCTGTTCAACGTCGCGACCGAGCAGCAAGTGCTGACCGGCAGCGTGTCGGGCACCACGGATCAGCTGCGGGACATGGCGCACTACATCTCCGACCAGTCGTTTGAAAAACTGACCGGGATCAAGGGTGCCTTCTCCACGCGCTTGCTCTATGTAACGGCCGAGCGTTTTTCGGTAGACAACACTCGTTACACTTTGCAGCGTTCCGACTATGACGGCGCGCGTGCAGTGACGTTGCTGCAATCCCGTGAGCCGATCCTGTCGCCGCGTTTCGCGCCAGATGGCAAGCGTATTGCCTACGTGTCCTTTGAACAGAAGCGTCCACGGATCTTCGTCCAGCACATCGATACCGGTCGCCGTGAGCAGATCACCAACTTCGAAGGCCTGAATGGCGCGCCAGCCTGGTCGCCGGATGGTTCACGCCTGGCATTCGTATTGTCCAAGGATGGCAACCCGGACATCTACGTGATGAACATGGCTTCGCGCCAACTGAGCCGTGTTACCAGCGGCCCGGGCATCAACACCGAACCGTTCTGGGGCAAGGATGGCTCGACCATCTACTTCACCTCCGACCGTGGCGGCAAGCCGCAAGTCTACAAAACCAGCGTCAACGGCGGCGGCGCCGAACGAGTGACCTTTATTGGTAACTACAACGCTGCACCTAAGCTTTCGGCTGATGAAAAGACGTTGGTGATGATTCACCGTCAGGATGGTTTCACTAATTTCCGGGTTGCGGCCCAGGATTTGCAGCGTGGAACCGTAAAAATCCTTACAGATACCAACCTTGATGAGTCAGCTACTGTTGCGCCCAACGGCACCATGGTAATCTACGCCACCCGCCAGCAGGGCCGGGGAGTCTTGATGCTCGTGTCCATTAATGGACGCGTAAGGCTCCCGCTTCCTACCGCTCAAGGCGAAGTCAGAGAACCGTCCTGGTCCCCTTACCTGAACTGACGCGGCGCTACAAAAAGAAGTACTTAACACACTGGGGTTCATTAGGAGTTTCACGATGGAAATGCTGAAGTTTGGTAAGTTTGCTGCTCTGGCTCTGGCTCTGTCCGTAGCCGTTGGTTGCTCGTCTAAAGGCGGCGACAATGCCGGTGAAGGCGCAGCTGTTGATCCAAACGCTGGTTACGGCGCTAACACTGGTGCAGTTGACGGCTCCCTGAGCGAAGAAGCTGCTCTGCGCGCTATCACCACTTTCTACTTCGAATACGACAGTTCGGACCTGAAACCAGAAGCCATGCGCGCTCTGGACGTTCACGCGAAGGACCTGAAAGCTAACGGCGCTCGCGTTGTTCTGGAAGGTAACACCGACGAACGTGGTACTCGTGAGTACAACATGGCACTGGGCGAGCGTCGTGCGAAAGCCGTTCAGCGCTACCTGGTTCTGCAAGGTGTTGCTCCAGGCCAACTGGAACTGGTTTCCTACGGTAAAGAGCGTCCAGTTGCTACTGGCCACGACGAGCAGTCCTGGGCTCAAAACCGTCGCGTCGAACTGCGTAAGTAATTCGTCATGCGAACGTGCCGTCGTGCTCTAACTGTATTGGCTCTCAGCCTGGCACCGCTTGCGGTGTGGGCTGCGGTTCCTGTGGAAGATAGCAACTCTGGCTATAACAATAGCGGGAGCAGTTATCCGCCAGCGGGTTATGGCACGAACGGCGCCTATGCCGGGGGCGCGGCAACTGCCGCGCCTTCGGCACAGGGCGAACTGTTCAACCAGCTGCAACGCATGCAGGATCAATTGTCGCAGCAACAAGGCACGATTGAGGTTCTGCAGAATCAAGTGAACCAGCTGAAGCAAGAAGGCCTGGAGCGTTACCAGGATCTTGATCGACGCATTGGAGCCGGCGTTACACCAGCCGCCACTCCTGATAATTCTTCTGCCGGTGGCGCCGCAAGCGCCGCCGGTGGTGCAGCGGCAGGGGCCGCGGCTGCGAGCCAAGCCCCTGCCGCCAGCAGCGAACCGGGTGATCCGGCGAAGGAAAAGCTGTATTACGATGCAGCCTTCGACCTGATCAAAGCCAAGGATTTCGATAAGGCCAGCCAGGCTTTTACCGCATTCCTGCGCAAATACCCGAACAGCCAGTACGCGGGCAACGCCCAGTACTGGTTGGGTGAGGTGAACCTGGCCAAGGGTGATCTGCAGGGCGCAGGCCAGGCATTTGCCAAGGTCAGCCAGCTGTACCCCAAGCACGCCAAGGTGCCGGATTCGCTGTACAAACTGGCTGACGTAGAACGCCGCCTGGGTCATACCGACAAGGTCAAAGGCATTCTGCAGCAGGTGGTGGCCCAGTATCCGGGTACCTCTGCGGCCCAGTTGGCTCAGCGGGATCTGCAACGCATGTAAGCGTCGCAACCCGTTCAGAAGAAACCCGCGCCCTGCGCGGGTTTTTTCGTTAGAATCCACGCCCTTTTATGAAACACGCTTCCTGGGGTTTACGCGTTGGCGGAATTCCTCGAAGTGCCTGACGGAGGCGGACAGCCTGTTTAGCTGTTACGCCCGTGGCGACTATGCAAGACACATTACGTATCACCGAAGTTTTTTACTCGTTGCAGGGTGAAACGCGCACTGCCGGGCTGCCCACTGTATTTGTGCGCCTCACCGGTTGCCCGCTGCGTTGCCAGTACTGCGACAGCGCCTACGCCTTCAGCGGCGGCACCGTGCGCACCCTTGAAGACATCCTTGAGCAGGTGGCCGGTTACCGGCCGCGTTATGTCTGCGTCACGGGTGGCGAGCCCCTGGCACAGCCCAATGCCATTCCCTTGCTCAAGCAGTTGTGCGATGCCGGTTACGAGGTGTCCCTGGAAACCAGCGGCGCCCTCGATATCTCTGCAGTCGACCCTCGGGTCAGCCGAGTCGTCGACCTCAAGACCCCAGGCTCCAAGGAAGTGCACCGCAACCGCTACGAGAACATTGAGCTGCTGACGGCCAACGACCAGGTCAAGTTCGTCATCTGTTCCCGTGAAGACTACGACTGGGCGACCTCCAAGCTGATCCAGTATGGCCTGGACCGCCGGGCCGGCGAAGTGCTGTTTTCCCCCAGCCATCATGACCTGAATGCTCGCGACCTGGCCGACTGGGTCGTTGCAGACAACCTTCCGGTGCGTCTGCAACTGCAGCTGCACAAGTACCTGTGGAACGATGAGCCGGGGCGCTGAGATGACTGATCAAAAACGTGCGGTGATCCTGCTGTCCGGCGGCCTCGACTCCGCGACCGTGGTCGCCATGGCCCGTGCAGAAGGCTACAGCTGCTACACCATGAGCTTCGACTACGGCCAGCGTCACCGTGCCGAACTGAACGCTGCCGCCCGTGTCGCCCGAGACCTGGGCGCGGTTGAGCACAAGGTGATCGGCCTGAATCTCGACGGCATGGGTGGCTCGGCGCTGACCGACAGCTCCATA
Organism: Pseudomonas sp. IPO3774; assembly: GCF_013386835.1. Taxonomy (NCBI): domain Bacteria; kingdom Pseudomonadati; phylum Pseudomonadota; class Gammaproteobacteria; order Pseudomonadales; family Pseudomonadaceae; genus Pseudomonas; species Pseudomonas sp. IPO3774. The sequence goes on along the minus strand of NZ_JACAQY010000001.1, from coordinate 13,375 downwards.
GACGTGCCGCAAGGCCCCAGCGAAGGCATTCCGGTGACCTACGTGCCGGCACGCAACACGGTCTTCCTGTCCCTGGCCCTCGGCTGGGCCGAGGTGCTCAATGCCCGCGACATCTTCATCGGCGTCAACGCCCTGGACTACGCCGGATACCCGGACTGCCGCCCCGAGTACATCGAGTCGTTCGAGCGCATGGCCAACCTGGCGACCAAGGCCGGTGTAGAAGGGCAGGGCTTTCGCATCCTGGCGCCACTGCAGAACCGTAGCAAGGCCGATATCGTGAAGGCAGGCGTAGGACTTGGCGTCGATTACTCGCTGACTGTTTCCTGCTATCAGGCAGACACTGATGGTCGCGCTTGTGGGAAATGCGACAGCTGCAGACTGCGTGCAGAGGGCTTCCAAGCGGCCGGAATTACTGACCCAACGCGTTATTTCTGATTTATTTTAAATAAGGTGTTGAATAATCCTTAGAAATCAGTATTATACGCGCCACCACACAGCGGGTCGTTAGCTCAGTTGGTAGAGCAGTTGGCTTTTAACCAATTGGTCGTAGGTTCGAATCCCACACGACCCACCATTTTTGGCGGTTTAGAAAATCCGGAAGGCCCACGCAAGTGAGGATTTCCGGGTTTTTTTTTGCCCAGTAAAAAGCCGATCACTCTCGCGACAGAGAGTGATCGGCTTTTTTGTTAAAGCTAGCCAAACCGCCCGGTGATGTAGTCCTCGGTCTGTTTCATCTTCGGCTTGGTGAAGATCTCATCCGTATTGCCATGCTCAATCAGTTCGCCCATGAACATGAACGCCGTGCTGTCCGACACCCGGGCGGCCTGCTGCATGTTGTGGGTCACGATGATCACCGTGTATTGCTCTTTCAGCTCGGTGATCAACTGCTCGATGCGCCCGGTGGAAATCGGGTCGAGCGCCGAGGTCGGTTCATCCAGCAGCAATACCTGTGGGCGCAGCGCAATGGTGCGGGCGATGCACAGGCGTTGCTGTTGTCCGCCGGAAAGACTCTGGGCGCTTTGTTTGAGTTTGTCCTTCACCTCATCCCACAGCGCGCCGCCGCGCAAGGCTTGCTCGACTCGATCATCCATTTCCCGGCGCGACAGCTTTTCGTGGTGACGCACGGCATAGGCGATGTTGTCGTAGATCGACATCGGGAACGGCACCGGCTTCTGGAAGACCATCCCGACGTGGCTGCGCAGGCGGTTCATCGAGTAGCCGGGGGCGAGGATGTTTTCGCCATTGAGCAGCACTTCACCGCGGGCTTCCTGCTTCGGGTACATCGAGTAGATACGGTTGAACACCCGCAGCAAGGTCGACTTGCCGCAGCCCGATGGGCCGATGATCGCGGTGATGCGTTTTTCCGGAATGTCGATGTCGATGGATTTCAGCGAACGCTGGTTGTTGTAGAAAAACTCCAACCCACGGACACGGATTTTGGTTTTTTCAGGATCAAGGCGGGTCGATTGCATCAGTGGGACCTATTGCGCAAAAGAATCAGGCGAGACAGCAAGCTCAGCACCAGCACGAACATCGTCAGTACCAAGGCGCCTGCCCATGCGAGGGAGTGCCAGTCATCGAAGGGGCTCATGGCGTACTGGAAAATAACCACCGGCACGCTGGCAATCGGCTTGAGCAGGTTGCTGCTCCAGAACTGGTTGCCGAAGGCGGTGAACAGCAGCGGCGCGGTTTCCCCGGTAATCCGCGCCAGCGCCAGCAGGATGCCGGTCACCACGCCGGCCTTGGCCGCTCTCAACACGATCTGCAACGTCAGTTTCCACTGGGGTACGCCCAGGGCCAGGGCCGCCTCGCGCATGGTGGAAGGTTGCAGTTGGAGCATCTCGTCGGTCGTGCGCACCACCACCGGAATCACCAGCAAGGCCAGCGCCAGGGCACCGGCAATGGCGGAGAAACCTACCTGGTGATTGGTCAGCAGGTTCAGCGGCAGGATCACCCCGGTGTAGATGAACAGGCCCAGCACGATCGACGGCGCGGACAGCAGGATGTCGTTGATGAAACGCACCGTGGTACCCAGGCGCGAGTGCCGTGCGAATTCCGCCAGCCAGATACCGGCCATCAGTCCGATGGGCGTGCCAATCAGCAGCGCAATCCCGGACATCAGGGCGCTGCCATAAAACGCGTTGGCCAGGCCGCCGTCTGTTCCGGGTGGCGGCGTCATCTCGGTAAACAGGCGCAGGTTGAGCGCCTGAAAGCCGTTGATGATGGTGGTCAGCAGAATCCACGCCAGCCACAGCAGGCCAAAGACTGTCGCGCCACAACTGAGCAGCATGGCCACCCGGTTCTTCAAGGCACGCTTGCGGTACAGGCGTTCGTTGCTGCTCATAGGCCCTCCTTGCGGGACAGGCGCATGAGCATCAGCCGCGCCAGTGCCAGCACCACGAATGTCACGATAAACAGCAGGAAGCCCAGGGCGATCAGCGCCGAACGATGCAGGTCGGTGTACGCCTCGCTGAACTCGTTGGCGATGACGGACGCGATGGAACTGCTGGGCATCAGCAACGAGGCGGAGAACTGTTGCGCGTTGCCCAGCACGAAGGTGACGGCCATGGTTTCACCCAGGGCGCGACCGAGGCCGAGAAAGATCCCGCCGACCACTGCCGAACGGGTGTAGGGCAGGACGATGTCCCAAACCACTTCCCAGGTAGTACTGCCCAGTGCGTAGGCCGACTCCTTCAATTGAGTCGGCACACTGCGGAACACCTCATGCATCACCGACGTGATGAACGGCGTGATCATGATCGCCAGCACGATGCCGGCGGTCAGCATCCCGATGCCCAGCGGCGGCCCCTGGAACAGCGAGCCAATAAACGGAAGCGCACCCAGGTAGTCATTGATCCAGGGTGACAAGTGTTCAGCCATAAAGGGCCCGAAAACAAACAGGCCCCACATGCCATAGATAATCGAGGGAATGCCCGCGAGCAATTCAACGGCGGAGGCGACCGGCATTCTGAGCCAGGGCGGCGCCACTTCGGTGAGGAAAATCGCGATGCCGAAACTCACCGGCACCGCAATCAGCAACGCCAGCAACGAGGTGACCAAGGTGCCGTAGATCGGTACCAGGGCGCCAAAGTGGTTGTTGACGGCATCCCACTCGGTGCTGGTGATGAAACCGAAACCGAAGGTCTTGAAGGCCAGGCCACCGCCCCACAGGGTGGAGGCGGCGATGCTTGCCAAGAGCAGCAGCACCAGCATCGCGGCCCCGAACATCGAGCGTTTGAACCACAGATCGTGGCGCTGATCGCGAGCGGCGCGGCTATCACCCGACACGTCGCTTGCGTGAGTAGTCATAACCAGGGATTGCACGGTGTCGTTCATATCAGAAGTGCTCACCCGCCTCCATCAAGCATGCACATGCTTGAGGAAGGGGGCTATAGAGGCGGATCAGTGGGCGAAGTCAGACTTCCAGTAACCTTCGATCCGGGTCACGAGGGAATCGGGCAACGCTACGTAGTCCAATGCCGCAGCCTGCTGCTGACCTTTCTCCAACGACCATTTGAAGAAGTTGAAAGCGGCCTGGCTTTGCTCGGCGTTTTTTGCCTGCTTGTACATGATGATCCAGGTGGTCGCCGTGATCGGCCACGCGTTCTCGCCCGGTGCGTTGGTCATGATCAGGTTGAAGTCATGGGCGTTGGCCCAATCGGCAGTATCAGCCGCTGCCTGGAAGGCCTTGGCGTTGGGCTCGACGAATTTGCCGGACGCGTTCTTCAGTGAGGCGTAGGTCATCTTGTTTTGCAGGGCGTAGGCGTATTCAACAAAGCCGATGGAGTTCTTGATCTGCTTCACGTAGGCCGAAACACCTTCGTTACCCTTGCCGCCCACACCGACCGGCCACGGCACGGTGGTGCCGAAACCGATTTTGGTTTTCCAGCCATCACTGACCTTGGAGAGGTAGTTGGTGAAGTTGTACGAGGTGCCCGAGCCGTCCGAGCGGTGGACCACGGTGATATTCGCGCCCGGCAGTTTCAAGCCGGGGTTGAGGGCGGCAATCGCCGGGTCGTTCCAGGCCTTGATGTCACCGAGGAAGATCTTCGCCAGCACATCACCATCGAGTTTCAGCTGGCCAGCTGCAACGCCCTCGACGTTCATCACCGGCACGATGCCGCCAATCACGCTTGGGAATTGGCCGAGGCCGCCGGCCTTCAGTTCATCCGCCGACAGCGGCGCGTCGGACGCACCGAAGTCCACGGTAGCCGCCTTGATCTGGGCGATACCACCACCGGAGCCGATGGACTGGTAGTTGATCCGGTCACTGGAGCTTTTGCTGTATTCCTGGGACCACTTGGACAGCACCGGGTAGACGAAACTGGAGCCTGCGCCCGTGACGTCAGTGGCGTGAGCGACACCACTCAGGCACAGGGCAGTGAACAACACTGACAGACTCTTTTTGGTCAGCAACATCACGACGACACCTCAAAGGAAGGGGGCAGGTGGAGGGCTCCACCTGCCTGGGACGTGACGATTTAATTCCTGAAATGTGTCTGTTTAATGACGGTTTGGCTTTATGAAGAAACATTTAGAAATATCTGTGGGCGACCCCGGAAGGGATGTTCCGAGGTCGCTGCACTGATCAACCCTGGCTGCGCACCAGGATCGACTCATCGATCTGGGCGATCGACGTGACTCCGGTCAACGTCATGGCCACGCGCATTTCTTTGGCGAAGATATCCAGCAGGTTCTCCACGCCACGCTGCCCGTCGGCGGCCAGTGCGTAAGCCTGTGCACGGCCCAGCAGAACGCCCTTGGCGCCCAGCGCGAGCATGCGCACCACGTCCAGCCCCGAGCGTACGCCGGAGTCCACCAGCACCGTCAGATCGCTGCCCACGGCTTGTACGATAGGCGCCAGTGCCTTGGCTGTGGACAGCACGCCATCAAGCTGGCGCCCGCCGTGGTTGGATACGACGATGCCGTCGGCACCAAAGCTCACCGCGTCCTTGGCATCCTGTGGGTCGAGGATGCCTTTGATGATCATCGGGCCTTTCCAGAATTCGCGGATCCACTCCAGGTCTTTCCAACTGATGGAAGGGTCGAAGTTGTTGGCCAGCCAGCCGATGTAGTCCTTCAGTTGGGTGGGCTTGCCCAGGTACTTGGAGATGTTGCCCAGGTCGTGGGGGCGACCCAGCAGGCCCACATCGAAGGCCCAGGCCGGTTTGGTCATGGCCTGCAGGATTTGGCGTTGCGGCCCGTAGGCACCGGACATACCCGAATGGGCGTCGCGATAACGCGCGCCGGGGGTGGGCATGTCGACCGTGAACACGAGGTTTTTCACCCCGGCGGCCTGGGCGCGCTCCAGGGCGTTTTTCATGAAGCCGCGGTCTTTCAGCACATACAGCTGAAACCAGATCGATTGCGGGCTCTGGGACGCCACTTCCTCGATCGGGCACACGGAAACGGTCGACAGGCAAAACGGAATGCCCTTGTTCGCTGCCGCCTTCGCCGCCTGGACTTCACCACGCCGGGCAAACATGCCGGTCAGGCCCACCGGGCTGAGGACCACCGGCATCGCCAATGGCTGGTCGAACAACGTGGTTTCAAGGCTCAGGCTTTCGACGTTGCGCAGGATGCGCTGGCGCAGGCTGATATCCGACAGGTCGGAGCTGTTGGCCCTGAGGGTGTGTTCGGCGTAGGCGCCGCCGTCGATGTAGTCGAACAGGAAACGCGGCAGTTTGCGGCGGGCGGCTTCGCGGTAATCCGATGCAGACGAAATGATCATGAACAGTGATGCCCCGAGTGAAGAAAACGGTGGGGTGAGGATAGACAAAGGCCTTTCATGGTAAAAACAACTTTTCCAACTTGAATCAAGTCGCAAACGGAATACTCATGAACCTTCGTACGTTGCTGGCCTTTGTCGAAGTAGTTCGCCAGGGCAGCTTCTCACAAGCAGCCGAGGTGGTTTCGCTCACCCAGTCTACCGTCAGCAAGGCGGTCAAGACTCTGGAAGATGAATTGGGCACGCCGTTGTTCAATCGCATCGGCCACAAGAGCGAGCTCACGGCCGCCGGCGAAATTGCCTACCGCCGAGCGCTGGTGTTGCTGGCGGAGCGCAGTGACCTGGTGGCCGAGATCAACGACTTGCTGGGGCTCAAGCGCGGTGTATTGCGCATCGGCTTGCCGCCGGTGGGCAGTGGGGTGCTGTTTGCGGCGATGTTTGCCTTGTATCGACAGCGTTATCCGGAAATCGAGATCGAGCTGATCGAGCATGGCAGCAAGAAGTTGGGCGAATGCCTGGAGGCCGGGGAGGTGGACCTGGCCGCGTTGCTGGTACCGGTGGCGGGAGAATTTGAATATCAGGATGTGCGCGTCGAGCCACTGATGGTGGTGATGCCGATCGACCATCCTTTGGCCGGGCGCAAAAGCGTCGATTTTTCCGACCTGGCTGACTCGCCCTTTATTCTGTTCGAGGCCGGGTTTGCGCTTAACCGGATCATTCTCACAGCCTGCGAGCGCAGAGGCGTAGTCCCGCGTATCACCGCCCGCAGTGCGCAGATCGACTTTATCGTCGACCTGGTTGCCGCAGGCCTGGGTGTCGCGTTTCTACCGAGCATGCTGGCTTACAAACACCTGCACGCCGGCATCGCCCTGATCCAGCTGGACGAGCCCCAGACTGATTGGCACATCGCCCTGGCCTGGCGGCGACAGGCGCACTTGCCACCGGCGGCGCGGGCCTGGCTGGATCTGGCCCTGGAGATGGGGAATGTTCCGGACACGACCCGGCCTGCGGTCTAGCCTTGTGCGACCAGGGGCAGGCGGCTCTTGACGACTTTTTGCAGCAGCAGGGCCAGCACCTCGGTGGAATACGGCTTCTGCAGCAAGACAAAACGGCTGGCCTCTTCCTGGGCGATACGCGCGTATTCGTCGTTGTAGCCGGTGGTGAGCACCACCGGCAGCCATGGGTACAAGGCTTCGATTGCGTCCAGCAACTCCAGGCCACTCATGCCGGGCATGGAGATATCGGAGAACACCACCTGGAAGCTTTCCGGGTTGGGGGCCAGGGCTTCCAGCGCGCTGTTCGCATCCGGCACCCACAGCACGTGAAAGCCCATCTGCTCCAGGGTTTGCGAGGTGTACAGGCCCACATCGGCGTTGTCCTCGACCATCAGCACGCACAAGCCTGAGATGATGGGCGAAGCGCTGGTGTCTTGAGGTACCGGCATGGCACTTGGCTCGACCTTGGGCAGGTACAGCGTAAATTGGCTACCCCTGCCGCACTCGCTCTGTACCAGGATTTCCCCGCCTGATTGCTTGGCGAAGCCGTACACCTGGGACAAGCCCAGGCCGGTGCCCTGGCCGATACCCTTGGTGGTGTAGAAGGGCTCAAAGATCGCGTCGAGTTTTTCCGGCGGGATACCCGAGCCGGTGTCCGCCAGTTCGATGGTCACGTAATCGGCGACACGTACCGGGTGAGCGCGAACCGAGGGTAGCCAGCTTGCCGTCGAAACGGTGATGGTCAAATGCCCGTTGCCGGCCATGGCATCCCTGGCGTTCACCACCATGTTGACCAGCGCGGTATCGAACTGGCTTTCGTCGGCGTTGATAAAGCAGGCGTCGTCAGGCACCTGGATGCTTACCTTGACCCGTGAACCGGTCAGGCTGTCCATCATCTCGCCCACCCGCTTTACACTTTCGCCGACGTTGAACACCTCGGGTCGCAAAGCCTGGCGGCGGGCGAATGTGAGCAACTGGGCCGTCAGGCGGGCCGCGCGATCGACCGTGCTGGCGATGGCTTCCACGTATTTCACGCGGCGTGCTTCGCTCAGGGCAGGTGGCTTGAGCAAGTCGGCACAGGACTTGATCACCGTCAGCAGGTTATTGAAATCATGTGCGACACCGCCAGTGAGTTGGCCGATGGCTTCCAGTTTCTGTGACTGACGCAGGGCGTCTTCCGACAGTCGCAGGGCTTCCTTGGCTTCTTCCTCAGCCTGGATGTCGCGGCCCACGGCGTGGATGTAGTCGCTGTCGGGCACGGCGGTCCAGGCGATCATGCGGTAGCTGCCGTCCTGGTGGCGGTAACGGTTCTTGAAATTGGGGAAGTTCTTGCCATCCCCCAAACGGCTGACCGCCGAGGATGAGACGGCCAGGTCGTCGGGGTGAACCAGGGCCAGCAACTGGCTGCCCACCAGGTCGTTTTCGGCGTGGCCGAGCATGCGTGTCCAGGCCGGGTTCACGGCGGAGATCACACCGTCGAGTTGCGCCACCAGCATCAGGTCCGGCGACAGGCGCCAGATACGGTCGCGATCGCGAGTGCGTTCGACCACCCGCTGTTCCAGGGACTCGTTGAGTTTGCGCAGGGACTCTTCGGCTTCGCGCAGGGGCGTGATGTCCCGGGACACGCAGAGGATTTTCTCCGGCAGGCCGTCACTGCCCATGATCGGGCTGACGTTCACGTGCCACCATTTAAGGTTGCCGGCCAGGGTGTGGGCAGCGCCGACAAAGCTGGCATTGCGACCGGCCTTGGCGGCCTCAACGGCAGCCTTGGCATCGAGATTGCCCTGGTCGTGCCAGAAGTCGGGCCAGGGGCAGCCGCGGATCGCATTGAAGTCGCTGACTTCCATGATCTGCTTGCCGCCTTCGCTCATGAAGGTCAGGCGGGCGTCGAGGTCCAGCACCTTGATGCAATCGTTGATGCTGGCAAGCACGCGTTCGGTGAAGGCTTCGCTGTGGTTGAGGCCCGCGGCGGACAAATCACTCTCGCCAGATTCAGGTGGGCTGTTTGTCTCAGGACCCGTCCCGATAGTGCTATTCATTTGAGTGCTGCCACACGTGTTAAATGGCCGTCATCATGTCATTGCGACACTTATATCACCAGCGCCTTCACGCATATTCGATGGCAGGCAATCCGGCCTGCTGCAAGCGTGACGGCGAGATTAAAACCCGTCAGTCATATTCAGGTTCCGGGGTCTGAATAAGTGCTGGAAAAACCGTCGAAGTCTTTGAAAGAAATAGGATTGTCGGACAATTTTGCGCATGAAAAACTCTTCATAATTTGCCCGCTCGAAGATTGGTAGCTTCCTCTCGCTGCCCAATAATTCGAGTTCTAATAATGAATAAAAAACTCTTCAAGAGCGCTTTGGCGCTGTCGATTTCCCTTGCCTCCACTTCCTTGTTTGCCGGTGGTTTTGCCCTCAACGAACAAAGCATCAGTTCAATGGGGACCGGTTACGCCGGGCGTTCCTCCTCCGCGGATGACGCCAGCACGGTGTTCGGCAACCCGGCGGGCATGTCTCGCCTCAAGCAGAATGAAGTGAGCATCGGGGCGACCTACCTGGATGCCAAGTCGAACATCAAGGACGCCAGTTCCAGCCAAGGTGGCGTGGACAACCCCGGCACCAACAAAGGCGATATGGTCCCCGGCATCGCCGTACCGATGGGCTACCTGGTGACGCCGATTGATGAACACTGGGCGTTTGGCCTGGGAATCTACGCGCCGTTCGGCCTCGTGACCGACTATGAACACAGCTTCCAGGGCAATGGCTTTGGCAACAAAAGCAAGGTTCAAGTCATCACCGTGCAGCCAACCGTCAGCTATGCCTTCAACGACAAGGTTTCGGTGGGCTTCGGTCCGACCTTCAACCGTATCAGTGGCGAACTGGACTCCAAGGTCCCGGCATTTGGCCTCGGCACGGAAAACGTGAAGGTCAAGGGCGACGACACCGCCACCGGTTTCAACGCCGGTATCCTGGTGCAGCCGATTGAAAGCACGCGCATTGGTGTGACCTACCACTCGCAGGTTGTGTATCACCTGTCGGGCAAAACCAACGCCTCGGGGGTGCTCACCGACCTGGTGGATGGCGGCCCGCAGCGGTATGACGCCAAGCTGGATGTCACCACGCCGTCGTCCGTGGACTTCTCGGTCACCCATAAACTCAACGATGACTGGACCCTGTACGTCGGCAGCACCTACACCCGCTGGAGCCAGTTGAAGAAGATTACGATCAACAACAGTGGCGTCTCTGACCTCGCCACCGAACTGGCCGGCCTGAACTCCATCACCGAAGAACAGCACTGGCATGACACCTGGTCTCACGCCATCGGCCTGTCGTACCAGTTGAACAAGCAACTGGTGCTGCGGACCGGCTTTTCGGTGGACCAGACGCCCACCAACAACACCGACCGGTCCGTACGTATTCCTACGGGCGATCGCACGGTGTTCAGCTTGGGCGCTGGCTGGACGCCAGTGGATAACCTGACCTTCGACGTCGCTTATTCCTACTTGAAAGAAGAGCCGATCAAGGTCCGCGACAATAATCCGCAACTGGCGCTGACCTACGACGCCAAGTATGAAAACAGCGCCAACGGTTTCGGCGGTTCGGTGACTTACCGCTTCTGATGCACCGGAAGAGGGCAAAGAGTCAGTTTTCTGACATGGCTCTTTGCTAGCAATTGTATCGGTCGCGCTACCAAACCTTCCCTGTCTTGGTTAAATTGGCTGCAATCCAGCTCAAGACAGGGATCGTCATGACTACGCTTTCGCCGATCAGCTCCGCCATCGCCCTTACCAATCGACCCGCCGTTACCCCGCCAGCTACGCAGGCGCCAGAAACGGACGCCGCTGCCGTGCGACCTTCCTCGGTGGTCAGCCTTGGCAATGTCACGGTGGACGTTCAAGCCGAGACGTATTCCCGCAACGGCCAATTGCCCGGCCATGGGCCGATCAATGCCTGGGAAAGTGACAGCGACGATGCGGTCACCAAAGCGATCAGCACGAATTTCCCTGCACTGCCCAGAGGCACAGGCTTCAGCGGCCTGGGCGCCACCCTGATTGAGCAATTTGCGAAGAGCGGTACCGACATTTCCCAGTCGGCGCTGAGCACCAGCTCTTCCAGGACCCAAAGCCCCGCCGAACTCAAGGTTCAACAGGCGCTGCTGCACAGCAGGGCCGACAACCTGGTCAGCCTGACCGTCAAGACGGCCAGCGGCAAGACCGTCACCTTCAGCCTGGCCAGCCAGTTGGGAGGCTTGGCCGCGCAGGCGAAGGTGGACGGTGGCGCCCTCAGCGCCGCCGAACTCAAGGAAGTCGCCAAGTTGGGCGAAGCCTTCCAGGACGCGATCGACGGCCTGGCCGCCCAGCCGCCGAAGCTCGAGCTGAGCAAGCTGACGCAGTTTGATTCCAGCGTATTGGCTTCGGTGGACCTCAGCGGCAAATTGAAAGTGAGCAATACTGACGACCTCACGCTTGCATTCCATGCGGACAGCCAGGGCCGCACCACGCGCATGAGTAGCCCGGCGGGGGAAGTGAATCTCTCGGTCGACCTGAAGAACGCCGGCATCCTCGGCAACGCCAAGCAACAGGCAATCGCGCTGAAAAGCTACCTGGCCCAGTTCGACAAGGCCCAGGCGCGGGGCAAGGCAGATGCTGACCTGATGGCGATGTTCAAGGATGCGTTTACCGCCATGAACAGCAACTACCCGCAGGGCGCCAAAGCGCCTGCGCCGCTGACCCGCAGCGCGGCAGATCAAGGCCTGCTGACGGGCCTGGCGGATTTCAAGGCCTCCATCAGCCAGGCGGCCAGCTCCCCCAACCCGGCGCGCCCAGGGGAAACCGATACGTTTGCCTATGGGATTTCCCAGAAAACGCGCATCGGCGGCAATGACCTCTCCAATCGCACGATCGATCAGGTCCAGCGATCAAGCCTCAAGGCCAGTTTCCATCAGGGCCTGGATGGCGGGAAGCCGCCGGCTTTCGATACCAGGCGCGAGTCGCAGAACTACCTCTATGTGCAGGTCGACGACAAGGCCAGCAGTGCGGCGAACATCACCTACAAGGATGGCTTCCTGACCAACGCCTCCGTGGACCAAAGCGCCAGCCAGAACACCCGCACCCAGCGATACGAGATGGCTCGACTGGTTAAAGACAGCGTGGTACCGAACGAGGCCACCAGCCATCGCGACTACCTGGTACTGCTGGAATATGCGGCGCGGGAAGGCAAGAGTGCCAAGGGCGCCGATGAAACCATCCTGAAGGATGCCCTGGCGAACATGCATCAGTGGGCGTTGCTGCAAGGCGATCCGTCCGCTTTGCCCGGTTAAACCGGTCGTTGTAAAAAAGGGAAACCCCTGGCCGGGTTTCCCTTTTTCATGCCTGGCCGAATCCCAGATTAGGCTTTTGAAACCATTCGATATTCTGTAGCCTTGCGCAGCTTCACCGTGCTTGATGAACACAATCACTTCGTCCGGCGGCGCCCGAAAGGCTCCAGAGCCGGTGGTACACTCGACTTTCGCGCAACTGCGCCTGCAGGGCTTGCGAACATGACGCAAATTTCCGAACGCCTTCTGGTCCAAGCCCACCTCGACGCCAAGCAGCCCAAGGTGCTGAGCGCCGAAGAAGAGGCGGGCTACCGCGCCGCCATCGCCGCCGAGCTCAAGGCTCAGGACGCGGTGCTGGTGGCACACTTCTACTGCGACCCGGTGATTCAGGCCCTGGCCGAAGAAACCGGTGGCTGTGTCTCCGACTCCCTGGAAATGGCCCGCTTCGGCGCGGCGCACCCGGCCAAGACCGTATTGGTGGCGGGCGTGCGATTCATGGGGGAGACGGCCAAGATCCTCACGCCTGAAAAACGCATCCTGATGCCGACACTGGAAGCCACGTGCTCCCTGGACCTTGGCTGCCCGGTGGATGAGTTCTCGGCATTCTGTGATCAGCACCCTGAGCGCACGGTGGTGGTTTATGCCAACACGTCGGCGGCGGTGAAAGCCCGTGCTGATTGGGTGGTGACTTCCAGTTGTGCGCTGGAGATTGTCGAAAGCCTGATGGATAACGGCGAGACGATTATCTGGGGGCCGGACAAGCACCTGGGCACCTATATCCAGCGTCAGACGGGTGCAGACATGTTGCTGTGGGATGGTGCGTGCATCGTGCACGAGGAGTTCAAGTCCAAGCAGTTGGAGGACATGAAGGCGTTGTACCCGGATGCAGCGATTCTGGTGCACCCGGAGTCGCCGACGTCGGTGATCGAGTTGGCGGATGCGGTGGGGTCTACCAGCCAGTTGATTGCGGCGGCGCAGCGGTTGCCGAACAAGACGTTTATCGTGGCCACCGACCGTGGCATTTTCTACAAGATGCAGCAGCTGTGCCCGGACAAGGTGTTTGTCGAGGCGCCGACGGCGGGGAATGGGGCGGCGTGTCGCAGTTGTGCGCATTGTCCCTGGATGGCGATGAATACCCTGGAGCGTACGCTGCAGTGTTTGCGTGAGGGGAGTAATGAGATTTTTGTTGAGCCTTCGGTGATTCCGCAGGCGGTTAGACCGCTGAAGCGGATGTTGGATTTTACTCAGGCGGCTCGGTTGAGGTTGGCGGGGAATGCTTGATTTGCGGTGGGTTGGTTTGTGTACATATCCATTGCTGCGGTAACGGCCACCT